>JACCZX010000150.1 GCA_013695705.1 Burkholderiaceae bacterium
GCACGCCTCACGCTTTCTCATCCGGCTCGTTCACGGAAGGCCGTCTCGCCGCGAAGGCTGCCTGCAAGTACATCGACGACGGAAAGGGCGAAGGCATCGTCGTATCCGCTGCGCAGATCGAGCGCCGCAGGAACGAGATCTACAAGCCGCTGCAGCATTACAGGACATACCGCAACGCAGTCGTGGCGGGTACCGTCAACCCGCACTACATCAATCCGCAGCAAGGCCTGGACCGCCTGCAAAAGCTGATGGATGAGTATTGCGGCGGCTATACCGTTGGTTACATGACCAACGAGAAGCTCCTGAACATCTGCCTCAAGAAGCTCAAGATCATGGAGGAAGATCTCGAGAGCCTGGCCGCGAAGGATCTTCACGAGCTGCTGCGTGCGTGGGAACTGAAGCACCGTCATCGCGCTGCGGAGTGCGTTACGCAACACACGCTGTTCCGCAAGGAAACACGCTGGCCGGGGTACTACTACCGTGGCGACGTCATGAAGGTAGACGACGAGAACTGGCACGTGCTGACCGTGTCGCGTCGCGATCCAGAAACTGGTGAGTACGAGATGGAGAAGGCGCCTTGCTATCACCTGATTGCGGATGAGGAGCCGACGACGATCGGCCACGCCACGAGCCAGAAACTGACGGCGTGAACGTCGTCGAAAGCAGTGATGAGGAGATACGCGCCATAGCCGATCCCCTGTGGCGCGATCTTCTCAGGGCCTCCAACGAAGGCAAGTACGCAGAGTTCGTCCAAAAGTTCGCCAAGTCGCTGGCGCTTACCATGAATGAGGTGGTCGTGAATCACCAGTTCGCCAATAGCGAGCTGGCCAGAAATCTCTCTGAACATGTCGACTATCTGGGCATCATTCGCCGCGGCGAACATGTGACGGTCCTTTACCGTCAACGGAGCACCAAGAGGCCGGGTGAATGGCTCGGCAGGCTTGTCCTCGGCTACGAAGATGGTGATATCAGGATTTTCGCGGCGTCGATTTTCTGAGCGAACGGACTCCTGTTGCATGAGCGAAGAGATCCGGGACGGCAAGTTTGTCGAGCTCACCTACAAGGTGACCGACCGGGAAACGGGCCACGTTCTCAGCTGCGTCGAGTTTCCGTTAGGTTACGTTCACGGACACAATGAAATTCTGGCGCCTTCGGTCCACAGGGAACTGGAGGGTAAGTCCGCCGGCGACGTGACCGAAGTGCGGATAGACGGCAATCGCATCTTTGGGCCGAGGGACGAGTCGTTCGTGTTCACCGATCTTATCGAGAACGTGCCCGAAGAGTACCGTCAGGTCGGCACCGCCATCCTCATGGAGAACGACAGGGGTCGAACCCGCAGCTTCATCGTGACGCGAATCGACGGCGAAACGCTGATGGTCGACGGAAACAATCCGTTTTGCGGCAGGGAGGTCGTCTTCACGCTCGAGATAGTGACCGTGCGCAACGCGACCGACGAGGAGATGAAAGCCGGTGGCGCTGTGGGTGCCGCGCCGAAGATCGACCCGTCGATAATGACGCCGGTTTGAGCGGCGATAGACGACGCGACTCTCTTTCTGAGTTTAAAGTCCGGACAATCACGACAAATGAGGTGACCTATGAGCGAGCAAAAACCGATCACCAAAGTTCCTGAAGGCGTTACTCGCTTCTATACAACGCGTCAGATGCCGCCGAACACTCAGGGGTTTGTCGGCTACGAGACAGTCTGGAAGCCGTTGCAGAAGGAAGTCCCCTACAAGACGCCAAAGACGCCGTAGGGATCGGACCGCTCGTGTGAATTCGATGCCGGTCAATTCGTGCTGGTTCAAGCGTCCGGCATTCGTGGCCACCGTGCTATTCAATGTGCAACCATGCGTGCGAACGTCGGCTGGACTTCGTCATCAAGCGAAAACCGGCCGGGCAATTCTCGAATTGGCTGTTCGACACCTCGCGCGCTGGCGAACGGCTCCAACTGTTCGGACCACTCGGCAAGGCGACCTTCGATCCCTCATTATCGAAGAACATTCTTTGCATCGCGGGTGGTTCCGGTATCGCCGGCATGATGTCGGATAATCGACTCCCGGAGAGCAACATGAAAATCGCAAGACTCTTGCTATTAGTCAGCTTCTTCCCGGTCGATATCCGCGGCGCCGAGAAAGTCACCCGCGCACCAGAATCCGGTGGTTCCGGTCTTGCCATTTCGGCTCCGATACGACGACATCGCCTTACCGGAAAAAAGGAACGCGACGTATTCAGCTCTATCGCCCTGCTTCCACATCGTCTGCCCCTTCGCCAGCAGACAGCGATCGCACTGCTCAAGGACAGCCTTGCGATATGCCGCGGGGATGGAGCCCAGAACGTCCAGATGGCCGTCAGCGCGCGGGTTTTGCACTTTCCGAAGCATCGAAGAATGATAGTGCCTGGCCACGCGTCGCCTGCTCTGTTGACGCACACCATATCGAGCTGCTGCCGCGAACGCAGGCGTTATCGCAGGTTTGACCAGGTCGCCGACCATCATTTCGGCAAAAGCATGCGCTCATAGAGGCGTTGAATGCTCGCTAACAACCGAGCTCCCGCAACTCGAAGCGCATAGCTGCGAGATCGCCCAGTGCCCACGTCGCGGGCGCGGCCAGACCGGCCACCGTCCCGGGATTGACGAGCCAGGTCGGATCGCCCTTCACGCTCGCAACCTTGCGCGCTTCGGCCTGGTGCGAGTGCCCGCAGCACACCAGCTCCCAGTCGCCCGTGCACGCCATCGCATAGCCGTAGTCGTGATAGTGCACGACGCAAATCCGCCGTCCGGCAAGCTCGATGCGCGCATCGACGCCGTGATATTGGAGCTGCCCGTCGCTCGCGCGCGACAGCTTGTGCAGGGCCTGCGGATCGCCGACGTTGTTGCCGTGGATCAGATGCAGCGGCAACCCTAGCGCGAGGGCGGGCTTGAGTGTCTGCGCGCCGATCAGGTCGCCGCAGTGGATCACCGCCTCCGCGCCTTCCGCCTTCGCCTCGCGCACGGCCTGCGCGAGTGCGTCGGCGCGATCGTGGCTGTCCGAGACGATGCAGATTTTCACGCGCGCATGTTAGCCGAGCGCTTTGCACGATCTGTGCACAATAAGTATCGATAGCGCTTATCACCGCATCAGCATTTTCGTCAGAGCGGCGCGTTGGGCATGCTAGCGTGTCGTGAGCCATTCGGAATTCGATCCCCTCAATGTCCGGTCTGGTTTCCCCTCACGGCGGCGGCGGCCTCCGACCCCTTCAGTTGGAGCTAGGCCGCGCCGCGGAGGAGCGCAAGCGCGCTCAAACGCTGACGCGGCTGCGCGTCACATCGAGGGAAAAAGGCGACCTCATCATGCTTGGCATCGGCGGCTTTACTCCGCTCGATGGCTTCATGAAGCACGCCGACTGGCGCAGCGTGTGCGACGACTATCGAACGGCGGCTGGCGTCTTCTGGCCGATCCCGATCACGCTTTCCACCGAGAGGAACATCGCCGATTCCATCGCCATCGGGACGGAAGTCGCGCTCGCCGATCCGGACGACGACAGCATCCTTGCCGTCATGACGGTCATCGAGAAGTATCGCGTCGACAAGACATACGAGTGCACCTCGGTGTTCCGCACCACGGACCTGGACCATCCCGGGGTCAAGATGGTCATGCAGCAGGGCGAGGTGAGCCTTGCCGGACCGGTCAAGGTGTTGAGCGACGGCGGGTTCGCGGCGCGCCACGGAGCGTTGTTCATGACGCCCGCGCAGACGCGCGCCGAATTTGAGCGGCTGGGCTGGTCGCGCGTGGCCGCATTTCAGACGCGCAACCCCATGCACCGCTCGCACGAGTATCTGGCCAAGACCGCGATCGAGGTATGCGACGGCGTGCTGGTGCACTCGCTGCTCGGCAACCTGAAGGCGGGCGACATTCCGGCCGACGTTCGCACCCGCGCGATCGCCGTGCTGATCGAAGAATATTTCCGCGCCGGCACGGTGGTGCAGGCAGGCTATCCGCTCGATATGCGCTACGCGGGGCCGCGCGAGGCGCTTCTGCACGCGCTGTTCAGGCAGAACTACGGCTGCTCGCACTTGATCGTCGGGCGCGATCACGCCGGCGTCGGCAGCTACTACGGGCCGTTCGACGCGCATCGGATCTTCGACGAGATCCCCGCAGATGCGCTCGAAACCAAGCCGCTCAAGATGGACGTGACGTTCTGGTGCTACCGCTGTGGCGGCATGGCCTCCGGGCGCACCTGCCCCCACCCGGACGCCGATCGCCTGCAGGTTTCTGGCACGCAGCTTCGCAAGTGGCTGTCCGAAGGCAGTGATGTGCCGCCGGAGTTTTCGCGGCCCGAGGTGCTCGAGGTTCTGCGCGGCTACTATGCCGCGCTCGAAGAAAAAGTTGAAGTGAAGCTCGCCGGATCTCGACTTGGTTGAAGCAACGAACAAGACTATGCCGAGCGACATCGAAATCGCCCGCAAAGCCAAGCTGCGGCGTATCTCCGAGCTGGCCGAGGAACGTCTGGGCATCCCGGAGGAACATCTCGAATCCTATGGGCGCTACAAGGCGAAGCTGTCGCTCGACTACATCGACAGCCTGCGATCGCGGCCGAACGGCAAGCTGATTCTTGTCAGCGCGATTAGTCCGACGGCGGCCGGCGAGGGCAAGACCACAACCACCGTCGGGCTCGCGGACGGGCTGAACCGAATCGGCAAGAAAGCGATCATCTGCCTGCGCGAACCCTCGATCGGCCCCGTGTTCGGCATGAAGGGGGGCGCTGCCGGCGGCGGCTACGCGCAGGTGGTACCGATGGAAGACATCAACCTGCACTTCACCGGCGACTTTAGCTCGATCGCGCTTGCCAACAACCTGCTCGCCGCGCTGATCGACAACCATATCCATCATGGCAACGAACTCGGCTTCGACGTGCGCCGCATCACCTGGAAGCGCGTGGTCGACATGAACGACCGCGCGCTGCGCGAGATCGTCGTTTCGCTCGGCGGGCCGGCCAACGGCTATCCGCGCCAGGATGGCTTCGACATTGTCGTCGCCTCCGAAATCATGGCGATCTTCTGCCTCGCAACAAGTCTGCAGGACTTGAAGACGCGCATCGGCAAGATCGTCGTCGGCTACACGCGAGAGCAGAAACCGGTGCTGGCGAGCGACCTGAAGGCGCATGGCGCGATGACCGCGCTGCTGAAAGACGCGATCAAGCCGAACCTCGTGCAGACGC
>JACCZX010000154.1 GCA_013695705.1 Burkholderiaceae bacterium
CACGCCATACGCGGCAGGCGCACGCTTTCACCTATCTCGATCTTGTGCAGGCGGCCAGGACGTACGGCAAGCTCGGCGGCTTCGCGCATCTCTCGACGCTCGTCAAGCGGCTCAAGGCCACCCGGCCCAGTGCGCTTCTGCTCGACGGCGGCGACACCTGGCAGGGTTCAGCGACATCACTCTGGACCAACGCACAAGACATGGTCGACGCCGCGAAACTGCTCGGCGTCGACGTGATGACCGCTCACTGGGAAATGACCTACGGCGCCAGGCGCGTTCAGGAAATCATCGACAACGATTTAAAAGGTCATATCGAATTCATCGCGCAAAACATCAAGACCGCCGACTTCGGCGATCAGGTATTCCCTGCCTATACGTTCAAAGAAATGAACGGCGTGAGCGTCGCCATCATCGGCCAGGCTTTTCCTTACACGCCTATTGCGAATCCGCGTCACTTTGTACCGGACTGGAGCTTCGGTATCCAGGACGAAAACATGCAGAAGGTCGTCGACGAGGTGCGCGCCAAGCAAGCGCAGGTTGTCGTTCTGCTCTCGCACAATGGCATGGATGTCGATTTGAAAATGGCGACCCGGGTGCGCGGCATCGACGCGATCCTTGGCGGACACACGCACGACGGTGTCCCGCAGCCAACGCTGGTCAAAAACGCCGGCGGCACCACGCTGGTCAGCAATGCCGGCAGCAACGGCAAGTTTCTTGCGGTGCTCGATCTCGACGTGAAGGGCGGCTCGGTGAGGGACTATCGGTACAAACTGCTGCCGATATTTTCCAATCTGCTGCCGGCCGATCCCGACATGGCGGCATATATCAAGCGCGTGCGCGCGCCTTTCGAATCACGGCTCTCTGAAAAGCTGGCAGTCAGCGAGGGACTGTTGTATCGGCGTGGCAACTTCAACGGCACGTTCGATCAACTGATATGCGATGCACTGATGAAAGTTCGCGACGCAGATATCGCGTTCTCGCCGGGCTTTCGCTGGGGCACGTCGCTGTTGCCGGGACAGTCGATCACGATGGAGCATCTGATGGATCAGACCGCGATCACGTATCCGAGCACCACCGTCAACAACTTGAGCGGCGCGACGATCAAGACAATTCTGGAAGACGTTGCCGACAATCTGTTCAACCCGGATCCGTACCTTCAGCAGGGTGGCGATATGGTGCGCGTCGGCGGTCTGCAGTATTCGATCGACCCGATCGCCGGCATGGGCGGCCGCATCGGCGACTTGCGGCTGCGCGGGAATCTGCTGGAAGCGGATAAGACATACAAAGTTGCCGGCTGGGCACCGGTCGCCGAAGGCGTGCAAGGCGAACCGATTTGGGAGGTTGTGGCCAGCTATTTGAAAGATCAGAAAACAATCCGGCTGCCGCGCCTGAACCTGCCGGTGATCAAGGGCGCGAAAACGAATCCTGGGTTTGCATAAGCATGTTGCGCGTGTCGCGCCGGCGATTATTGGCATCGTTGCTGCTGGCGGCGCCTGCGTCTGCCTTTGCGCAGCGCAGTGCCGCGGACGCGCACTTGCCTCCGCTCGACGACCTGCGCCCCATTGCCCAATTGATCGCACGCAACAAGGCCCCACTATTGCTTCTGTTCAGCACGCCCGGATGCCCGTTTTGCCGCGAAGTCCGGCGCAATTATCTGGCGCCGCGCGTCGGAGAGCAGTTGCAACTTGCTACCGCCGAGTTATTGTTGCGTGAGGCAGATATCACTTCGCAAAGGCCGCTGATCGATCTGACGGGCGCGGTGATTACCGAAGCGGGATTTGCGACGCGCTACAGCGTGCGCGCGGTTCCAGTTGTTGCATTGTTTGATCAATCGTTGCAGTTGATTGCCGAGCCTCTGGTTGGACTCGACCGCTCGGGTTTTTACGAGGGGTATCTCGCGGCGGCGATCGAGTCCGCGCGCAAGCGATTGCGCCAGACTCCGTAGTCGTATCGCCGGCAGCGTGCGTTGTAGACGCGGTAAGTGTGCTTTTTCGTGGCACCCAATCAGGAGATGATATCGATGAAGAGATTGATGGCAGTGTTCTTGATGGGAGCCACCGTAAGCTCCATCGGGGCGGCAGCTGCGCAAACCCGCGGCACGTTGAATGCATCGACCGTGCAAGCGCGCGCCGCCGAGGATGCCCCGCCCGAGGCAGTGTCGCGCTACATGGTCGGCACTCGCCTCGGCTACATCACCTGCAGTAACAAGTATCGCGATTACGTCGGCAAATGGGAGCGATTTGCATTTGCCAACGAGGGGCAGAGCACGGTGACCGGCTCACCCCCATCGGACGAGGACTATCGCGAGTGCGTACAGGAAACGCTCGCCAAAGGCCGCGGCATGTACAGCGGCGCTGCTAAGCAGGTCACGACGGCATCGTCCAGGGCGGCGCTGAAGGACTATCAGACAGCGTGGGAATCGTCGTTGACGACGTTGGGTCGCACCGGTGGCGCCGGTGGCGAAAAGCCGCTTGAATATCGATCTCGGCAAGCGAAGATGCAGGCGCGGTTGGATGAAATGCAGCGCAAGGTCGAAGCGCAGGCAAAGTAGTCGCTGCAAAGCAAGGCTGAAACCGCGGGTCAGTCTTTTTTGCGTGACTGATCGTCGCGTGAAAGCGCCTTTTCGCGCGGTATATTCATCGGCACGTGCTCAAACGTTTCTGCTGAGGAGTGACCTTGAATAATCATCCCGATTTGGCCCGTCGCCGCTTGCTCGCTACCGGATCCGGCGCACTCGCTGTCGCAGGACTAACGGGCGTGTCGCGCGTAACGGCACAGACCCCACAGACTGCGCCTGCAGCGGGGGCATCGCAGAAACCATTGCCTCCCTACATTGCGTGGAAAGACGCGGACGCTTTGATCGTCCATACGCCCACCACAGTCGAGACCAAGCGCACCGCGTTCGGCACCGGCGCGATCACGCCGGCTGAGCGTCTATACATTCGTAACAACATTGCAGCGCCGGACGTTTCAATCGTCGCCAATCGCGATGCATGGCAGCTTTCGGTCGAAGGCGTGCGCCAACCGCGCACGTTGAGCGTGGCCGAGCTCAAAACCCTTGGGCTCGAAACCGTAGCGATGGTGTTGCAGTGCTCGGGCAACGGCCGCGGATATTTTCCGTCGAAGCCGAACGGCACCAAGTGGCAAGTCGGCGCAGCGGGTAACCTGATCTGGAGCGGCGTGCCGCTGCGTGCTGTGGTGGAGTCGCTCGGCGGGCCCACTGCCGGCATGCGCTTCATCACCAGCACCGGTGGCGAAGCACTTCCGGCAGGTATCGACCCAAAGACAGTGATCGTTGAGCGTTCCGTTCCGATCACTGCATTGGGCGACGCATTGCTCGCGTGGGAGATGAACGGCGAGCCTGTGCCGCACGCGCACGGAGGGCCGCTGCGGCTGATCGTTCCCGGCTACAGCGGTGTCAACCACATCAAGTACATCAAGCGCCTCGCACTCACGCACGATGAAACGGATGCGGCGATTCAGGCGACACGCTACCGCCTGGCGCCGCTCGGAACCAAGGAGAATCCAAGCCAACCTGCGGTGTGGGAGATGGATCCGAAGTCGTGGATCAACTATCCAGCGCCCGATGCCGGCCCGGTGAAGCGCGGTTGGGTGCAAATACACGGCGTGGCAATGGGCGGCACGCAAGCGCCGCGCAAGGTCGACGTATCGCTCGATGGCGGCCAGACCTGGCGCGAAGCGAGCTTCATCGGCCCCAACATGGGTCGCTACGCATGGCGGTCGTTCGTACTGCAGGCGGACCTGAAGCCGGGCGCGTACATGATGGCCTCGCGCGTCACCGATTCGCAAGGCAGAGTGCAGGTTGAAACCTCGATGGACAACACCGGCGGTTATCTGAACAGTGGCTGGCGGGCGCACGCGTTTGCGGTCAATGTTGCGTGAGAGCTGAAACGTTTGGCGCGGTCAAACTTTTTACCTGCGCGGCGTTAACGGTTTGCGTCGTTGCCAGCGCCGGTGCCACCGATGACGCCGGTCGCCAAGTGTTTCTGAAAGACGCTACGCCGTCTTGCGCGATCTGCCATACGCTGGCGGAAGCCGGCGCCACCGGAAAAATCGGGCCGTCGCTGGACGAGTTGAAACCAGATGTACAGCGTGTAACGCAGGCGGTGAAAGCCGGTATCGGCGCAATGCCGCCGTACCCCCAACTTTCAGAGGAACAAGTACAGGGGCTCGCGCGCTATGTCGCGCGTGCTTCCGGCACCACGAAATAATTGAACGCCTTTGCTCTACCGCTCACGCAGGCTTTCCTGTTTGTAGCGCAGTATCGGCGACAGAATATATTCAATCAAGCGTCGACTTCCGGTCTTGATTTCAACCGTGGCTGCCATTCCGGGCGCCAGGTCGATTTGCTGACCGTTCACATTCATCTGCGAACGCTCTAGCTTGACTCGAATCAGGTAAACCAGCCCGCGTCCCTCGTCTTGTACGGCGTCGCCGGACACACTTTCAACGACGCCGGGGATCGTACCGTACTTGGTGAATTGAAACGTTTCGAGCTTGACTTCGACCGGCTGCCCCGCTCGTACAAAACCAATGTCAAGGTTCTGCACGCGAGCTTCTATCTCCAGCGGATCATCTTTCGGCACGATCACCATGAGCGTTTGTGCCGGGCTCACGACACCGCCAACGGTGTGCACCGCCAGTTGTTGAACCACGCCGTCTATCGGTGCCGCCAGCGTCTGCGCGGATTGTCTTTGCTCGGCTTTTACCAGATCTTGCTTGAAACCCGACGCGCGTCGCTCCCCTTCGGCCATCTGCGACAAAACACCGCGCATGAATTCCGCTTGTGCCTGGCTGCGTTGACGTTCGAGCGAAGCAATGGCTTCAACGCTTTCCTGCTCGCGGTGTTGTTCCACTTGCAACTGCTGCTCCTGCTCAATCAAGGTCTGCTCGGCTTCCAATAGCTGCAAACGGGAAAAAAAACCTTTTTCGTAGTATTCGCGTCGAATGTCTACGCGCTCTTGCGTGACGATAAGCAGCTTCTCCAGCTTGACGATCGAAGCCTGACTCGCACGCCGTTCAGCGCCTTTGCGCTTGATCTCGCTGTCGAGCGCAGCGAGGCGTGCCTCGTGCTCGCGCTTTTGCGATTCAAGCAGCGCAACATTGGTCGAGGCGGCCTCGGTACCTGCACCACTCGGCGCGAGAAAGCTCTTATCGGAGCGCGCGGCTTTCAGGCGCGCCAGCTCCATGCGCGTGGCCAACAAGTCGCCATCGAGCCGATCGCGATCAGCGGTCGCGTTGGTCGGATCGAGCTGTATCAGCACTTCACCGGCTTTGACTTGTTGACCATCTCGAACATGAAGCTCGCGGATAACGCCGAGCTCCAGCGGCTGAATTACCTTGGTGCGGCCCGAAGGTACGATTTTTCCGGACGCAACGGCAACCACGTCCACTCTGCCAAAGATGGCCCACAAAATGGCGAGCACAAAAAGCGCCATCAAAAACCAGGCGAGCATGCGGCCGGTAGGTGAGGGCGGCGACTCCGTGATCTCCAAAGCAGCCGGCAAGAACTCGAGCTCGGCGCGGTTGCGTTTCGGCTGCTGAGGCTGCGACTTTTCGAGTCTCATCGCCTCACGGGCGACGGCCAGACTCTTCGACCAGAATGCGAAAAACGCATTGGCCGAAAAAAAGTTTTTCATCACGTTACGTGCACCGCGTTTTGCTCTCGATACAGCCCTGCGTATCTGCCATTACGTTCCAGCAGTTCTCGGTGACCACCGTCTTCCACGATGCGCCCGCGCTCGAGAGTGATGATGCGGTCGGCAAAGCGCAGCGCAGAGAGCCGGTGCGCAATGATCAGCACGGTTCTTCCCTTCGACATTTCACGCATGTTGTCCTGAATTACGCGCTCGGACTCGGCGTCGAGCGCGCTGGTGGCCTCGTCGAAGATCAAGATCGACGGTGAGTTGACCAGCGCCCGCGCGATCGCCAGACGTTGGCGTTGGCCGCCCGATAAATTGGAGCCGCGCTCGCCCAACAAAGAGTCGTATCCATACGGCAACTCGAGAATGAAATCGTGCGCACCGGCAAGTTTTGCGGCTGCCACGACCTGATCGAGATCCATGCCCGGATCGGCCAGCGCAATGTTGTCGCGCACGGTCCCCGTGAAAAGAACGTTGTCTTGCAACACGATGCCGATCTGCCGCCGCAGTTGCGCCGGATCGATCAAGGCAATATCGACGCCGTCGATCATCACGCGGCCGGACTCCGGTACGTACGCGCGCTGAATAAGCTTGGCAAACGTGCTCTTGCCGGACCCCGATGGCCCGACGATGCCGATGATCTGGCCCGCTGGAATCTGCAGGCTCACCTGTTGCAAAACCTGCGGCCCATCGTGCCGGTAGCGAAAGCCGACGTTATCGAACTCGATATCGCCTTGCAGCTGATTGAGCGATCCGCGTCCGGCACCGGCCGACGGCTCGGGGGAAACGTTCAGAATATCGCCCAGCCGATGCACTGATAATCGCACCTGCTGAAAGTCCTGCCAAAGATGCGCAAGCCGCAAAATAGGTGCACCCACGCGCGCGGCGAACATGTTGAACGCAATCAGTTCGCCGATCGTCAACTGGCCGTCGACTGCAAGGCGCGCACCGAACCACAGTGTCAGTGCAAGCGTTAATTTGTTGATCAAACCCGCGCCTTGATTCGCGATGTTGGCAAGGTTGGATGCGCGAAACGCCGCGTGCACATAACTGGCAAGCTGTTCCTCCCAGCGTTTTTGCATTTGCGGCTCAACCGCCATCGCTTTCAACGTCTCGACGCCGGTCACCGACTCGACCAGAAATGCCTGATTCTCCGCACCGAGACGAAACTTTTCGTTCAGCCGTGCACGCAGCGCCGGCGTAACGGTGACCGATAGCACGATGTAAAACGGGATCGATGCCAACACGATGAAAGTCAGCAACGGGCTGTACAGATACATTACCGCGATGAACACCACTGAAAATACGATGTCGATGACGACTGTGAGCGCCGAGCCGGTCAGAAAATTACGTACGTTTTCCAGCTCGCGCACCCGGGCCACGCTGTCGCCTACGCGGCGCGCTTCGAAATACGCCAGCGGCAGTGCGACCAGATGACGGAACAGCTTCGCGCCCAGCTCGACGTCGACGCGGTTGGTCGTATGAGAAAAAAGATAGGTGCGAAGGCCGCCGAGCAACGTTTCGAAAATTCCTATTGCTATCAACGCGATCATGATCACGTCGAGTGTCGATAAAGATCGATGCACCAGCACCTTGTCGACAACGACCTGGAAAAACAGCGGCGATATCAAAGCAAACAGCTGTAGAAAGAAAGACGCGAGCAGCACTTCGCCAAACAGACGGCGGTATCTGACCACCGCCGGAATGAACCACGTGAAATCGAATCGGCGATCATCACCTGCGATGCGCGCGCGAGTCGCAACCATAATCAGCCGACCGGCCCACGACGCGTTAAATTGATTAAGCGGCATTTCGCGCGGCCGTTGATCGCGCGGATCGTGGATCAGCACTTTCGCGTCGGTTGCCGCAGCTAGAACGACGAAATGGCCGTGGTGCATCTCGGCAATAGCAGGCAGCGGGGTGCGGGTTAGTCGTTCGACGCTGGTTGTGACCTGCTTGGCCTTTAGACCCAGCTCGCGCGCGGCACGAATCAACGTCATTGCATCGACGTCGTCGCGACCCGCAGCGAACTGATGCTTCAGCCGTTCAACGTCGATCGGCTGACGAAAGAAATGCATCAACAACGACAGACAGACAATGCCGCTGTGATGGCTACGGGCGGGGGACGAACCCGCGCCCGACCCTGGGTCAAAATCGTCAGCGCTGCCGGCGGATCCTCTCGCTTGCATCATGAACGCCTAACTCGGGAATCAACTCGCGTTGCCGCTTCGGTATCCGCCGTCGACTCGGGTTGAACGCATGACGTCTTCGATTCGAAACTGATCAAACCGGCGTCCCGCTCCGGCGGACGCTTCGAGGACCGAAGACGGTGTGCGTCCAAAGCGCCGGCGATAGTCTCTGGAGAAGTTAGCAAGTGTCGAGTAACCGATCTGCTCCGATACACCGCTGACGGAAAGCCCCTGCCGAAGCATGTCACTGGCTCGCTGCATCCGACGCTCGCGAATGAATTCGCTGACCGGAACTCCATGGTGCACCTTGAAAAGATTTTGTAGAGTTCGGGTACTTACACCCGCCTGGTGTGCGACTTCACTCAGCAGCAATCGCTTGTCCAGATTCTTCTCAACGTGAGCCACTGCGCACTTCAATACCGCCGGCTGGATTTTTTCGAACACGAGACCTCTGGCCGCTGTAAGGTCAAAACCGTCGCCATACCGGCGCTTGCTATCGGGATCACTGATCCACTGAGTCGCGAGACGAGCCTTAAGGGTCTGCAGATGCGCGAAAGAGCGCATTTCATTGAGTGCGGCGCTGCTGTCACCGAGTGCTTCGTACACCAGCGACAACTCGAACGCGAGGACCCGCTGGTTGTATGCACACTGCGCAGCTGGTGACGCCTGCGCTTTCTCCAGATACTGGCGCGCGACTTCCCACTTTTTGTCGATACGAGCCGCGCTGCCCGCTGC
>JACCZX010000173.1 GCA_013695705.1 Burkholderiaceae bacterium
CATTATGGCAATGCAAACTGTCCAGTAGCCGCCATTGATGGCAATGTACTTAAATCCTTTTCCCTCAAACAGGGAATTAATAGTTATGATTGGTGTTACAAATAATAAACCCACAATTACTCCGTGAAAAACCCCATGCTTGAAAGTCCTGTAGTTATCACCATAGTTTTTCATAAAATCACTGAAGTAAATTCCCATAGGAGATGTTGGATCATTAAAGCCGGGCTCATCCATCAACACCGAAAACACACCATACTGATGTATCACCATTGGCTGAATAAGAAAAGCAATAAAGAAAGACATCAGGTAGGTTAAGCTGAATACCTTTACCATATTCATTTCTTTGCCTTTTTCAGGTGTCATACCTGTAGCAGCCATCCAGGCATTACCAAAAACCTTTGGATTGTACCAAATAAATCCGATTACAAGTGGTACCAGAGCCGCCACAGCGATAATTAAGAAGTTTATTTCCATAGTATGTTAGTTTTGAACAAATGTATAAGGAAATATAGTATTAAAAAATTTAATTACGGTGTATGAATTTCGGATTCATAGGGTAACAATTAAAAATATCCGGCAAATAAAACTTATTAGAAAACCTGTGATGCAATTTTCTTTATAACACCGGCATTACTCATTGTATAATAATGCAGACACGGAATTTTATTTTTCATTAACTCCCGCGATTGATGTACGCACCATTCAATGCCGGCTTCTTTAACAGCGTCATCTGTTTTGCATGATTCTATTTCCTTAACAAGATCATCAGGAATATCAATATGAAAAGTTTTGGGAAGCAGTGTCATTTGCTTTTTACTGGTAAGAGGTTTTAATCCGGGAATGATAGGCACATCAATGCCAGCCTCCCGACAGTTCTCTACAAACCGAAAAAACTTTTTATTGTCAAAAAACATTTGTGTAACAATGTATTCCGCGCCGGCTTCAATCTTCATTTTCAAATAGCGAAGATCGGTTGACATGCTTGGTGCTTCAAAATGTTTTTCAGGATATCCGGCAACACCAATGCAAAAATTAGCAGGGTCAACATCTTTAAGATCATCATCCAGGAATTTCCCTTTATTCATACTTGAAACCTGCTTTACCAGATCTAATGCATAGTTATTTCCACCGGGATCGGGAGTGAAATGCGTTTCAGTTTTTATAGGATCACCTCGTAACAGCAGCACATTATCTATACCAAGGTAATTAAGCTCAATTAGTGCATTCTCTGTTTCTTCACAAGTAAAACCTCCGCAAATAATATGAGGCACCGCATCGGTCTTGTACCGGTTAATAATTGCCGAACAAATTCCTACCGTTCCCGGTCTTTTGCGTATCGCGATTTTTTCAAGATAACCACCGTCCCTTATTTTGTATATGTATTCCTCACGATGATAGGTAACATCTACAAAAGGAGGCTTGAATTCCATCAAAGGATCAATCAATTCATAAATAGATTTTATGCTTCTGCCTTTTAGTGGAGGAAGGATTTCTATTGAAAAGAGTGTTTTGGTAGTAGTTCTTATGTGCTCCGTAACTTTCATGGCTGCAAAAATAAATAAAAAATCCCCGCACTTTCGGGCGGGGATTTTAATTTACAAGCTATGTTATTATTTCTGGCGGATAATCTCCAGCGTTCCTTTGTAATCTTTTCCGGTTTGAAGCACTATGGTGTAGAAATAAGTTCCATCAGGAAGATCGTCACCACCCCAGTTGTTCTGGTAGTTAGAGCTTTCATACACCACGTTACCCCAACGGTTAAATATCATAACCTGGCTGTTTGGATTGGTATCAAGATTCTTGATAAAGAACACATCATTTAATCCATCACCATTATCAGGTGTAATTACGTTTGGTATTTCGATCTCACAAGGAGCTTCATTGATTACTAACTGATCAAGTCCAACACATCCGTTATTGTCAACTATTGTAACTTCATAGGTTCCATAAGCTGCAGGATCGTAAGTAGGTCCGTTTCCAACCACATTTCCGCCTGAAGTCCAGGTATAAGTAGACGCATTTGGATTAGTAGCTACCAGAACAGGTAAATCTTCACCAGGGCAGATAGATAAATCTGCACCAATGTTAATAATGGGATTTGCATTAACAGTAAGTATTACATCATCAACTCCTGTACAACCATTTGCATCAGTAACCATAACTGAATAGGTACCCGGAAGCGTAACGTTTATTGTTTGTCCGGTTTGTCCTGGTACCTGAGTGCCATTCAAAGACCACACATAAGTAGAACCTGTATTTCCTGCATCGATAGTCTGTGCAGTTGCACCTTCACAATTTGCAAGATCACTACCAAGAGTTACAACTACAGGAGCAGCATTTGTAAATGTTGCGGTTGCAGTTGCAGAACATGTAAGTCCAAGACTGCCGTTAGTAACGGTTACTGTATATGTGCCTGCAATATTCGGATTAATCACCTGAGTAATTTCATTGGTATTCCACAGGTAGGTAGCGCCTGGATTTTGAGCATCAAGCACAGGGAAGTTTCCACCACCGCATACTGTTGCGTTAGAAAGAGTAACCACAGGAACAGGAACAGTAGCAACAGTGAAAATATCATTTGCACTACAATTTCCAATACTAACAGTAACAGTATATGATCCGGGAGCAGATGGCTGATAGGTCTGACCGGTTCCAACAACATTACCATTCAAATTCCATTCATAATTAACACCTGTTACGCCGGCATCAAGAACAGGATAAGGCTGATCAGAGCATATAGAGATATCAACTACTGTTACACTGAGTTGTTGTATTACCGTTACATTGATTGTTCCAATACCTTGACACTGAGCTCCTGTGTTAACGGTTACAGAATAATTTCCTGATTGGGTTGGAGTATAAGTTTGATTTGTTTCTCCTGTAATATCGGTTCCATTAAAAGTCCACTGGTAGGTAGCCCCTGCATTACCTGCATCGAGAACCAGCACGTCAGTTGAACAGATTGTAGTATCAGCGCCCAGTGATAC
>JACCZX010000175.1 GCA_013695705.1 Burkholderiaceae bacterium
TGGCGCGACGGTCAGCCTCTGCCGAGCGTGCTGGCGGGCGAGCGGCTTGGCCTGATCGGGCTGGGCGAGATCGGCGGGCGCGTCGCTCGCGTCGCCCATGCGTTCGGCATGGAAGTCGTCGCGTGGAGTCCGCGCCTGACGCCGGAGCGCGCTGCTGAAAAAGGTGCGACCGCCGTCACGCTCGAAGATTTGCTTTTATCTTCGAAAGTCGTCAGCCTGCATCTGGTGCCGACGGATCAGACGCGCAAGCTGTTAAATACCGAGCGGCTGGCCCGCATGCGCGCGGATGCGATTCTTGCGAACACGTCGCGCTCCGCGTTGATCGACATGCCGGCGCTGATGTTGGCGCTGCAAGCGGGCAGGCCGGCAATTGCCGCGCTCGACGTATACGACGAAGAGCCGCTTGCCTCCGATCATCCACTGCGATCGTTACAAAACGTAGTGCTGACTCCGCATATCGGTTTTGTGTCGCAGCCGGTATTCGAAGCGTTTGCGCTCGGAGCGACCGAATGCCTGCGCGCGTGGCTGCGCGAAGAGCCGATCGTCCGTCCACTGACGGTAAGCTGACGATCTTCGGCGTGATGCACGGCCGCCAACACCGCAGCGATCAGCGCAAGCGCGACGACCGCGATCAGCGTCCATTCGAGCGGGCGGTTCCAGACAATCGCCAGCGCGACGACGGCCGCAATCGGCACGCCGATGCTCCAGCGCGGCAGCGCGTGCGAAAATTCCGCCGTCATTGTTCTTTACGCGCAGAAGGTGCCATGCCGGCCAAGGATACCGTCGCTACCGTTATCAGTTGTATGCGCTACCGCGATGCGCCCGCGGCGATCGACTGGCTGCAGCGAGCTTTCGGATTCGAGCCGCAGCTGGTCGTGCCTGATGCGCACGGTGGCATCGCCCATGCGCAGCTGCGCTTCGGCAACGGCATGGCGATGCTGGGTTCGTTGCGCGATGATGAATTCGGAAAGCTGATGACGCATCCCGACCAGACTGGCGGGCGCGAAACGCAAAGCGCGTATCTGATCGTCGACGATGCCGATGCGGCCTATGCGAAAGCGAAAGCCGCGGGGGCAACCATCGTGATGGACATCAAGGACGAAGACTACGGCGGGCGCGGCTTTTCATGTCGCGATCTTGAAGGCCACCTGTGGAACTTCGGCACTTACGATCCGTGGACCGAACCGCAGGCGTGAGGCCGAGCTACGTCGAGCGGTGAGCGAGCGTTCGGATCGAAAGCCAATGTAAGCGCGCGGTCTTCAGACAATGCAGCGCCGGCCGCTGTTTGGCGGTCAAACTCGAAGGGCCCCAGTTCAGCCTTAGCACGCACCAAAATTTCGTCGCGAACCTGGATCAGCAGCGGCGAAATGATTCGACCTGTGCGGGCGTATTCACGATCGACATAGCCGACGAGCTTGGCCGCCCGATCCGCGGCGCCATGCCGCGCATGAACCAGCCCGATGAACAGCAGCAAAGTGGCCGTGTTCGACCCGCGCTGAGCATGCGGGACGGCCGCCAGGCCGGCCGCGAGCGCCGCATCCCGGTCCCCACGCATAGCGAGGGTTCCAGCAAAAACTTGCAAGCCCTCGCCGATACCGTACGGTGAATCGGTTCGCCGCAGAACGTCGAGCGCAGCATGCAGCCGCTCAATAGCGGAATCGAAACGATTGAGCGCACCCTCCATCATCGCGACGATGATCAGCGCCCGTTGCGCGCCGAATTCGTCGCCGCTGTCGCGATAGATGGCTACCTGTCGCAGAGCGCTTTCGACAGCCTGTCCGTACTGGCCCAGGCTCATGTGGTTGAGCGCCTCTGCCCGCGCCAGAGTTGCCGCCTGCCGTCCCGGCGTGTCCGGGCCGATCAAAGTTTTCGCCTCAGCGATCGCTGCAGCGCACTGCTGCCCTTCACCGAGCCGCGCGCCGCTCTGCGCGACGGCGATCAAAGCCTCGACCAACAGAGGAGTATTGCCAAGCGAGCGACACATGTCGGCTGCGCGCACTGAGGCATCGAAGCATTCACGGCGCGTGCCCGAAAATCCCAATGTGCCTAGTGTCAAATTGAAGCGCGCCTCGATCTCGGGAGTCAGATTTTCGGGCAGCGGCATCAGGCGCAGGGCACGCTCAATTCCTTCATTCATCAGTTCGTGAGAAATCCAGATGCGGCTGCTGTTGCCCATCAGTGCGCAGGCGAGCGGCCGATCACCCGCTTTCGATTCGCCCCAACCCAGTGCGGCCCGCAAGTTGTCTCGTTCCGCTTTGCAGCGGATTGTCTGGTCGACGTTCCAGTTCAAATCCAGCTCGACCTGAGAAAGAAAGTTGAGCAGCGCTTCGGCGTGCCGGCGCATCAGCCCGGGCGTTTCACTGGCGCCCGCGAGTTTTTCGAGTGCAAAGGCGCGCATGGTTTCGAGTAGCCGATAGCGCGGCACTGCGTCGCCCTCGGCGACCACGAGTGACTTATCCACCAGCTGCCCGAGCAGATCCAGCACGGCCCAACGGTCGGTCCGCTCATCTGAAGCGACGTCTTGCGCCAGGTCGAGTGTGAATCCGCCGACGAACACGCCGAGACGGCGAAACACCGTCTGCTCGGCGGGTGCGAGCAGCCCGTGACTCCATTCGAGCGCAGCGCGCAGGGTCTGATGTCGGCGTATGACCCCGCGCGTGCCGCCAGTGAGAACGAGGAAACGCTCATCGAGGCGCGCGCGTACTCCTTCGATGCCGAGCAATTGCACGCGGGCTGCGGCCAGTTCGATCGCCAGCGGCATGCCGTCGAGGCCGCGGCAGATCTCAGCAACGGTATCCAGACTCGCGGCGTTCAGTTGCAAGTGAGGCGCGGATGCCCGCGCGCGCGCAACGAACAGCTCGACAGCGGGCGCGGTTGCGTTTGGCACGCCGTTGCTCGGCAGACCACTGAGCGGATAAACGTGCTCAGTGGCCGTGCGCAAAGCGGCCTGGCTCGTGACCAGGATGCGCAACGCGGGTGCATTGAGCAAGAGCGTGTTAACGCATTCGGCGGCGGCGTCCAGCAGATGCTCGCAGTTATCCAAGACCAAGAGCGCGGTCTGATTAAGCAGCAGCGCGATGACGGTCTCTAATACTGGTCGATCATTGCCTCCGCGCACGCCGAGCGCCTGGGCAATCGCGCCGGTGACGAGCCCGCCGTCGCTCAACGCTGCCAGTTCGATCCACCATATGCCATCGGGAAACTGTTCCCGCTGTGCGGCGGCCACCGCCAACGCAAGCCGTGTCTTGCCCATACCGCCCGCGCCTACGATAGACACATGCGTGTGTCGACGCAGCAGCTCGCCGACCGCATGCATGTCGCCATCACGCCCGTAAAGTGGCTGCTGCGCCGTCAGATGCATGGTTGCCGCAACTGTCGACGGGGGCGGAGCGACCGGGGCCGCCGCGGTTGTTGCGGTCAAGTCGCCCGTGAAACGATAGCCGCGCCCAGGAATGGTCGCGATTGTCTGCGGCCCGAGCACCTTGCGCAGAGTCGAGATGTGGACCTGCAGATTGTTTTCTTCGACCACGACGCCGGGCCAGACGAGATCGAACAGTTCGTTCTTGTTGACCGTGCGATCGCGCCGCTCGAGCAGCGCCAGCAACACGTCAAACGCGCGCGCGCCGAGCTTGGCAGGCTGTCCGTCGATCAGCAATCGGCGCTGAGCAACGTCGAGCTGCGCAGCGCCGAAGCGCAATTCCGAGGTCGTAGTAGTCGTCGTGATGCACTTCCTGTTTTCTTGACGGAAGCTTAACGGCAGGCAAATTAAGAACTTTTAAGGCGCAACTCAAAGACCTGAAAGGGGGTCTCGGCAGACGATGCGTATGTCGTTTAAACCCACTCAAAGGAGCATCACATGAACCGCAATTCACTCAAGCAGCGCCTCGTTCTGATGACACTGGCCGCGCTGGCCAGTACCAGCACATTCGCCTTGATGGTGCTCGCACCGCTCGCGTCCTATGGCGGCTTGGCCTGAGCCGCGCGCGACCAGCAAGACCGTCATCGGTCCTTATTGCTGTTTACGATATCGGGTGGCGCATCAAACTTTGGATTTTCGAACCAGATGTTTGCGATCAATCCACGGCAAGCTGGCCGTTGACTACGAATTTGCCCGCTCCCTGTGGCGAAACGACGACCATCTCGCCGGTGCCGAGCGAGACGCCTGTCAACGCTGCAATCGTCGATCCATGCGACACGAGCACGACGTTGGCCGTGCGCGGTTGAGCAACCAGAGAACGCAGTTCGGCCACCTGCTTTGCCTCGTTTTCGGAGCGACCGAAAAGGTTGGCGAGCGGTTGCCAGACCTCCGCCTTGCCGAAGGCGAGCCGCGCGGTTTCGGTGCAGCGGCACCACGGGCTCGATAACACGCGCTCGACGCTGATGCTGCGCGCACGAAACGAGTCCCCGATCCGGCGCGCGTGTAGCCGGCCTTCGTCGGTCAGGTTGCGCTGCGTACTGCAATCGTCGAGCCGCATGCCGGGCGGATCACCGGCGCCGGGTGTGGTGACTGCGTGGCGCATCAGCACGACATGGCCGCCGCTCTTCAACAGCGCCCACGGTGGTTGGTTGATCTGCGCTGATGCCGGCGTTGCGAACGCAACCACCAGCGACAGCAGCGTCATCAAGGCAAGACGCGGGCTCATCACGCGAGAAACTTCAGCAACGTCGGGACCTGACGCCGCAACAGCGCATTGCGCGCAGCCCATTGTGCTTCGGGCTCGAGTTGTTCGAGAAACCGCGCTTCGCCCGCGACCAGCAGTGCGGTTGGAACGCCGTCGCGGTACAGCACTCGGTTGCCCGTCAACGCGGGCAGCCGCGCACCCGGCGTAAGAATGCCGACCAGGTTCAGTGGATCGGCGCCGCTCAGGCTCACCAGTGCTCCCGTCGGTGGGCGCCGCCGCGTGTCGCGCAACAGTCCGATCGCTTCCGGCGCTGCGAATTGTTCGCCCGATAATCCGGCGACAAAGCGGCCGCCGCGGATCTCGCCGCGCGCTTCAAGCCTGCGATAGCAGCGCA
>JACCZX010000190.1 GCA_013695705.1 Burkholderiaceae bacterium
AGCCGCGTCAGCATTTCCTTGGCTGCCTTGTTGGTAAACGTTACCGCCAGCACGCCCTGCGGCGATAGCTGCCCGGTTTGAATCAGCCACGCAATCCGCGTCGTCAGCACGCGCGTCTTGCCGCTGCCGGCGCCGGCCAGTATCAGTGCCGATTGATTTGGGAGCGTGACGGCGGCGAGCTGCCGTTCGTTGAGGTTGTCGAGCAGGTTCATCAGGGGTGGCGAGTTTATTGGAGAACAACGCGACCCATATAATCATTCGCATGAATCCGAAGTACGAACCGCAGGCAATAGAAGCCGACGCACAGCGCCACTGGGGGGCGAGCAACGCGTATCGCGTAGTGGAGCATGCGGTCGGCGCCGACGGCAAATCAAAGCCGAAGTTCTACCTTTGCTCGATGCTGCCGTATCCGAGCGGCAAGCTGCACATGGGCCACGTGCGCAACTACACCTTGAACGACGTGCTGTACCGGGTGTTACGCATGCGCGGGTATAGCGTAATGACGCCGATGGGCTGGGACGCGTTCGGACTGCCCTCCGAAAACGCGGCGATTGACAAGAAGGTGTCACCGGCGGAATGGACGTACGCCAACATCGCGGACATGAAGTCGCAGATGCAACCACTCGGACTCGCCTTCGATTGGTCGCGCGAGGTCACCACCTGCAAGCCGGATTATTACGTCTGGAATCAGTGGATGTTCCTGAAGATGCTCGAATCGGGCGTTGCGTATCGCAAGACGCAGGTTGTCAACTGGGATCCGGTAGATCAGACGGTGCTCGCCAACGAGCAGGTAATCGACGGCCGCGGCTGGCGCTCGGATGCGATCGTCGAGAAGCGCGAGATTCCCGGTTACTACCTCGCGATAACGAAGTACGCAGAAGAGCTGCTGGAAGATCTTCATCACCTTGACTGGCCGCCGCATGTACGTGCAATGCAGGAGCACTGGATCGGCAAAAGCGTCGGGGTCAATTTTGGATTTTCCTACTCGGTCGACGGCGAGCAACGCTTGTTGCGTGTCTTCACCACGCGCGCCGACACAATCATGGGTGTGACGTTTGTCGCCATCGCTGCCGAGCATCCGCTGGCAACACGGCTGGCGCGCGATAAACCGGGGCTCGCTGCATTCATTGAAGAGTGCAGACGCGGCGGCGTCTCTGAGGTCGATGCGGCGACGATGGAAAAGATCGGCGTTCCGACTGGATTTTCGGTGACACATCCGCTCTCGGGTGAACAGCTCGAAGTATGGATCGGCAACTACGTGCTGATGGGGTATGGCGAAGGCGCGGTGATGGGCGTGCCGGGCCATGATGAGCGCGACTTCGAATTTGCGAAGAAGTACGGCTTGCCGATCAAGCAAGTGATCGCGGTTGCGCCGCAATCAGCGCCCGCTGACGGCGGCTGCAAGTTCTCGAACGACGCCTGGCAGCCGTGGTATGCCGACAAGCAACACGGTGCGTGCGTCAATTCGGGTAAGTTCGACGGCTTGATGTACGACGCCGCAGTCGACGCGATCGCGGCCAACCTAAAGGCCCTCGGCGCGGGCGACAAACAAGTCAATTGGCGGTTGCGTGACTGGGGCATCTCACGCCAGCGCTACTGGGGCACGCCGATACCGATCATTCATTGCGACGTCTGCGGCGTCGTACCGGTGCCGGAAAAAGATTTGCCGGTGCTGCTGCCCGAGCATCTGGTGCCCGACGGCACCGGTAATCCGCTCGCAAAGTACGAGCCGTTCTTAAGATGCGATTGCCCGAGCTGTGGCAAACCGGCGCGACGCGAGACCGACACGATGGATACTTTCGTCGATTCGTCCTGGTACTACATGCGCTATTGCTCACCCGACAGCGCCAATGCAATGGTCGATCAGCGCACCGATTACTGGATGCCGATGGATCAGTACATTGGCGGCATCGAGCATGCGGTTCTTCATCTGTTGTACGCGCGCTTCTGGACCAAGGTGATGCGCGACATGGGTCTGGTCAAATTTGACGAGCCGTTCAAGCGCCTGTTCACGCAGGGGATGCTGACAGCCGAGTGTTATTACCGCGAAGACGCTGCCGGCAAGAAGCGCTGGTACTACCCGAACGAGATCGATATTGAGTACGACGATCGCGGGCGCCCGGTCAAAGTCACCTCTGCAGAGGATGGCGAAGCGGTCTTCTTCGGCGGCGTCGAAAAGATGTCGAAGAGCAAGAACAACGTGGTCGAGCCACGCGACATCATTGCGAAGTTCGGCGCCGATACCGCGCGCGCGTTCGTAATGTTTGCCGGGCCACCCGATCAGAGCGCCCCATGGTCGAGCTCGAGCGCCGACGGCACCTATCGATTTCTACGCCGGCTGTGGTCATTCTGCTATGACCAACGGCAGTCGATCCAGCAGGCGAGCGCTGTCGAGCCGGCAACGCTTTCAGCAGGCGACAAGCGATTGCGGCGCGAGATTCACCTCAATTTGAAGCAGGCCGACGCCGATTTCGCGCGCATGCACTACAACACAGTGGTTTCAGCGGTGATGAAAATGCTGAACGCGCTCGAAGGTGTGCAAGGCGGCGACCCTGCCGTGATTCAGGAATCCGTGGGCATCCTGTTGCGCGTTCTGTATCCGATTGCCCCGCACATCACGCATGCGTTGTGGAACGAGCTCGGCTACGCGGGCAGGCATGGCGACATACTCGACACCCGCTGGCCGCAAGCCGATGATGCCGCACTCGCGCAAGACGAAATGGAGCTCGTCGTGCAGGTCAACGGCAAAGTACGTGGTTCGATTCGCGTGCCGACCCACGCCGGCGACGCAGCGATCACGGCGACCGCGCTCGCCGACGCCAACGTGATCCGGTTCGTCGAAGGGCGGCCGGTAAAGTTTTCGAAAGTCGTGCGGCCGAAGCTCGTGACGATTGCGGTTTGATGCGCCTCGCTGCATTTTTGTGCTCGTTAGAAAAATTGGGTCCCCGCCGGAGCCTGCCCCGGACCACGATCCGGGGCGGGGACGACCAGTTCGCTCGCCGATCGGCCATCGCGCGCATTGGCGCGCTTGCCCTCTCGGGCGGACTGATCGGGTGTGGTTTCCAGTTGCGTGGCTCGCAGACGTTGCCGATCGAGCGCTTGTACCTTGCGCTGCCCGTCAACTCGCCGGTTGGCGCCGAGATCGCTCGCGTGGTGCGGTCCTCGACCAACGCAACCGTGGTCTCGAGTCGCAAGGAAGCGCAAGCCATCATCGAGCTGCTCGGCGAACAGCGCGAACGCGAGGTCTTGTCGATCAACGCACAAGGTCGCGCGCGCGAATATCAATTGCGGCTGCGCACGACATTTCGCGTCGTCAATCCGGATGGGCTCGAACTGATCGTGCCGACCTCGCTGGTAGCGCGACGCGACATTGCGTTCAACGAATCGGAGTTGTTGGCCAAGGAGTCTGAAGAATCGCTTTTGTATCGCGACATGCAGTCCGACCTGGTGCGGCAGATTGTCAATCGGCTGCAGGGGATAAAGCCAAGTGCAAGTTAGAAACGACGCACTCGCCGGCGTACTGGCGCGGGCACAGCGTGCCGGCGCGCTACCGCCAGTGTTCGTCGTTGCCGGCAGCGAACCTTTATTGTCACTCGAGGCGCAGGACGCAATTCGATCTACGGCGCGCGGCCTGGGTTACACCGAGCGCGATGTTCTGAACACCGATGCCCGCTTCGACTGGTCGAGGCTCGCCGAGGCAGCACAGGGATTGTCGCTGTTTGCGGAAAGGAAGATCGTCGAAGTTCGGCTGCCGAGTGGCAAGCCCGGCCTCACCGGCGCCAAGGCACTTGAGTCGCACGCGATGAATGCTCGCGACGGCGTGCTGACAATCGTCGCTTTGCCGCGACTCGACCGGCGCGACCGACAGGCGCGGTGGGTCGATGCGCTCGAACGCGCCGGGGTGATGGTCGAGATCGAGACAATCGACCGGGCTCAGTTGACGCAATGGATTGCCAGGCGTCTTCTCAGAAGAAAGCAGAGTGCCAGTCGGGACGCGCTTGAATTCATTGCCGACAAGGTCGAGGGCAACCTGCTCGCAGCACATCAGGAAGTGGAAAAACTGGCGCTGCTCTACCCCGCTGGCGAGTTGACGCTCGAGCAGGTGACCGACAGCGTCCTGAACGTTGCGCGCTACGACGTGTTTCAGCTTCCGCTTGCAATGCTGAGCGGCGACGCCGCGCGCATTTACAAGACGATGGCAGGCTTGCAGGCCGAAGGTGAAGCGGTCCCGCTGGTGCTGTGGGTCATCACCGAAGAATTACGCACGCTATTGCGGCTCAAGGCGCACGTCGACGCCGGCCGCCCGTTTTCGGCCGCAGCGCGGGAGAACCGTTTATGGGGTCCGCGCGAGCGTCTGGCGGAACGCGCGCTGGCTCGCGTAACTGTCGCTGGATTGGAGGCGGCGCTGCTGCGCGCAGGCGAGATCGATCGACTCGCCAAGGGATTGCGTCCACTTCAAGTCGACAGCGATGCGTGGCTAGAATTGACGCAACTGGCGCTAAGCGTCGCACAACGACAAGCAAACGATCGATGAGCGCAGCAGTCGTAAGGCCAATCGACGGCGGCTCCGGGCCCGGCAAAAATGTCGGCGACATCGCGGCTTACATCCAGCAAATCGGTCGCGCCGCGCGCATAGCAGCGGCGCCAATGTCCGCGGCCGGCACGCGAATCAAGAACGAAGCCCTGCGGCGGCTTGCGCACTCGATTCGAACAAGTCACAGTCGCATCGCGCAGGCAAACGCTCTGGACCTTGCGCGTGCTCGCAGCAGTGGTGTGCAGCCCGCATTACTTGACCGCCTCATGCTCGATGGCGACGCCATCGAACAGATGGCGATCGGAGTCGAGCAAGTTGCCGGGCTCACCGACCCGATCGGTGAGATCACTGAAATGAAGCCGCGCCCGAGCGGTATTCGCGTCGGCCGCATGCGCGTACCACTTGGCGTCATTGCAATCATCTATGAGAGCCGGCCCAACGTCACGATCGACGCCGCAGCGCTTTGCATCAAGAGCGGCAACGCAGCGATCCTGCGCGGCGGCTCGGAGGCGATCGAAAGCAACGGCGTGCTGACCGAACTGGTTCGCGCAGCCCTGACCGATGCGGCGTTACCCGCGGACGCGGTGCAAATGGTCGCCACCACCGACCGTGCCGCTGTCGGCGCACTGGCGCGATCGGTCGAGCACGTCGATTTGCTGGTGCCGCGCGGCGGGCGTGGATTGATCGAGCGATTGATGCGTGAAGCGCGCGTTCCGATGTTGAAGCACCTCGATGGCGTGTGCCACGTTTACATTGACGGCTCAGCCGACGTGGAAATGGCAATCTCGATTGCCGACAACGCCAAGACGCAGCGCTACGGCACTTGCAACACGATGGAAACGCTGTTGGTGGCGCAAAGCATCGCTGCACGCGTGCTGCCGACGCTGGGCCGGATCTATCAGTCAAAGCAGGTAGAGCTTCGTTGCTGCCCGCAGTCTCGTGCAATGCTTGAAGCCAACGGCGTAACCGGCATCAAGGATGCGACCGATGAAGACTGGCGCACCGAATACCTGGCGCCGATGCTCGCAATCATGACAGTGCCTGGCGTGAACCAGGCGATAGCGCACATCAACACCTTCGGCAGCCAGCACACCGATGCGATCGTGGCCACCGATTACGCGACCGCAATGAAGTTCGTGCGCGAAGTCGACTCCGCCTCGGTGCTCGTCAACGCATCTACGCGCTTTGCGGACGGTTTTGAATACGGACTAGGCGCCGAGATCGGCATCTCAAACGACAAGCTGCACGCGCGCGGCCCGGTGGGTCTGGAAGGATTGACCTCGTTGAAATACGTTGTCTTCGGCAACGGTGAGATCAGGTAGATCGCCCGCCGCTCGATGAATAACGGTTACCTGTGGATCAAGGCGCTGCACATCATCTTCGTGACCAGCTGGTTTGCGGGGTTGTTTTACCTGCCGCGCATCTTTGTCAACCTCGCTACGGTCGAAGATGCAGCGACGCGCGATCGATTGTTGATCATGGCGCGCAAGTTACTGCGCTTTACCAGCGGCCTCGCCGTGTTCGCGCTGGCTTTCGGCATGTGGCTGCTGAGTTACGGTGTCGGCATCGGCGCAGGATGGATGAACGCAAAGCTCGCGCTGGTGTTACTGGTGCTTGCCTACCACGGGTGGTGCGCCAGTTTGTACGGCAAATTTGTTCGTGGTGAAAGCTCGCACTCGCACGTATGGTTCCGCTATTTCAACGAGGTGCCGGTCGTGCTTCTTGCTGCGATTGTCATCCTGGTCGTCGTCAAACCCTTTTAAAGTGACAATGAACAAGACCGTCGATTACTTCATGACACCGGTGTCCCCGTTCGTCTATCTGGGGCACGCGCGCTTGCGCGAAATATGCGACAGACGCCAGGCACAGATCAACTTGCGTGTAATGGACCTGGGCAAGGTATTTCCGGCCTCAGGCGGGCTCGCGCTGAAGGATCGTCCGCCGCAGCGCCGCGCATATCGCATGATGGAGCTGAAACGCTGGCGCGATTTTCTTGCTGTGCCATTGACGCTCGAACCACGGCATTTTCCGGTTCCGGTCGAGCCCGCCGCGACACTGATACTGGCCGTGCTCGAGCGGCATGGTACTTCTGCCGCGCTCGATATCGCCGGCGACTGTGGGCGCGCGGTGTGGGCGGAGGAGCGCGACATCAGCGACTCAAGTGTGCTGACGGCGATTGCAGACGCACGCAAGCTCGATGGCGACGGCTTGCTCGAACACGCACGCTCCGCCGAAGTCGCAGCGCGCTACGTTCAACATTCGCAGGAAGCGATTGCGCGCAACATCTTCGGCGCCCCCGCCTACATTTACAAAGACGAATTATTCTGGGGACAGGATCGCCTCGAGTTTCTCGACCGCGCACTCGCGGCCTGATGCATCACTACCTAGCGCTCCGATCCTGCGGCTACGGTGCCGCCGTAATTGGAAACGCGCGTACCCCCGTACGCCTGCGCTCCTCAACGCGCACTTCCCAGGTTCGTCGGGGCTGCACGTTACGTTTTTCATACCGCCAAACGCAGTGACTGCTGCTTTCTTTGCAGTGTGCCCGCGCGGACTCGAGGGCGCGCTATCCGATGAGTTGCAGCTGCTCGGCGCACAGGCGCTGCGCAGCGAAGCCGGCGGCGTCGCATTCACCGGCGCGCTCTCCGTCGCCTACGCAGCCAACCTGCATTGCCGCATCGCAAGCCGGATCTTGTGGCAAGTCGGACGGCGCGGTTATCTGAGCGAACAGCATTTGTACGACGCGACACAGGAAGTGCGCTGGCAGGATCTGATGTCGCCCGAGCAGACGCTGCGTGTCGATGTGACCGCGTCGCGTTCACCTCTGCACAGTCTCGAGTTCGCGATGCTGCGCATCAAGGACGGCATTGTCGATCGGCTGCGCGATTTGACCGGCACACGGCCGTCGATCGATCGGACCAATCCCGACGTGCGAGTGTTTGCGTTTCTCGACGCGTCGACGGTTACGTTGTACGTCGATTTGTCCGGCGAGGCGCTCTTCAAACGCGGCTGGCGCGCCGATAAAGGCGAAGCACCGCTAAAGGAAAATCTAGCGGCGGGTTTGCTCGCGCTATCGGGTTGGCAGCCGGACATCCCGCTGGTGGATCTTTTCTGCGGCAGCGGAACGATCGTGATCGAAGCGGCATCGATCGCCGCCCGGCGCGCTCCCGGAATCAACCGACGCTTTGCGTTCGAACGGCTCAGGGGATTCGATTTGCATGCATGGCGCCGCCTGAAAGATGCGGCGCGCTCCGCAGCGAGCGATGCCGCGTCTGCGCCGCTGGTCGGCTCCGACATATCGACGCGCGTTGTCGAGCAGGCGGTGAAGAACGCACACTTGGCGGGGCTGCAGTCGTGGCTCGACGACGGACGACTGCGATTCGACGCCGTCGATGCACGCGTGGCAACGCCGGGCGCGACCCGCGGCATGATCATCTCGAATCCGCCCTATGGCGAGCAGAGCGCGCCACGCTCGGCGGCGGTCGGCGACATGATGCACAACGTCGGCGATCGGCTGAAGCAGCAGTTCACCGGGTATGACGCGTGGTTCCTGACGTCGGACCGGCAGTTGCCGAAGCAGATGCGGCTGCAGGAAACGCGCAAGACGGTTTTATTCAACGGGCCGCTCGAGTGCCGGTTTTTTCGCTTCGAGCTGGTCGCCGGCGGCTATCGGCCACGTGCTGCAATGTTGGCTAGCACATGATGAGCGGACACCGCCGGCGGTAGGCGCAGTTCAGTTCGGGGAGTTGCGCCGCGCGCGGCCGTTCGGCCAGTGTTACGGCTTCGATCGCGCGCAACCGATCGATCGTTACTACATCGAGCGGTTTCTTGAATCTCACGCGGCTGACATTCGCGGCCGCGTGCTCGAAATCGAGGACGATCGCTACACACGCCGCTTCGGCACCGGCGTAACACGCAGCGACGTACTGCATTTCAACGCCGACCACCCCGGTGCGACGCTACAAGGCGATCTCGCCGACGCGCCGCATATCGCGTCGAACAGTTACGACTGTGTCGTCCTGACGCAGACGCTGCAATACATCTATGACGTAGCTGCTGCAGTTGTCACCGTCGCTCGCATCTGCGCCCCGGGCGGGGTCGTGCTCGCCAGCGTGCCGGGCATCAGTCGCACCAGTGATGCGCAGTGGAGCGAGACGTGGATGTGGAACTTCACTTCGCGCGGAGTGCGCCGGCTATTTGGCGGCGTCTTTAAATCCGATGCACTAAATGTGCGCGGGCACGGTAACGTGCTAGCCGCAACCGCTTTCTTGCACGGCCTCGCGGTGGAAGACGTAGACGTTAAGGAACTTGACCAGTACGACGAAGGTTACGAAATATGCACTACCGTTCGTGCTCAAAAAAATTAGCTAAGTCCTAAGCTGCAGGTGCGCGACATTCCTAGCAATGTAGCGTCGAGATGAACAAACGGCGTTCTCTTTGGGGCGTTGCTGAAGTTGCGCGCCAGTAGCTTGACTTATCGACCCAGGGGTACACCGGCGTCGTCTTTCCCCTGGGGCACGACTTACTAACGTGAAAATTCGGTCTTGTCCGCATCCCCTCGAGCGCCGGCGGCCATGCGCGCCGGGCCCGAAACAAGGCGCGGCCCACGGAACCCGGAGACGGTGCCGGCGATCCGCCCCTGAAGACGCGAATCGCATGAAGGTCAGGCTACCAACGCGCGTTCAATATCTTTCGCAATGTCTTCCGGCTTGTTGGTTGGCGCATAGCGATCGATCACTGTGCCGTCTTTGCCCACCAGAAACTTGGTGAAGTTCCACTTGATTGCCTCGGACCCCAGCAGACCCTTTTTGGTCGCCGTCAAGTATTTGAACAGCGGATGCGCATTTGCACCGTTGACGTCGATCTTGGAGAACAGCGGGAACGTCACGCCAAAATTCATCTTGCAAAATTGCGCAATCTCTGTGTCTGGACCGGGCTCCTGCTTACCGAACTGATTGCTTGGAAAGCCAAGCACCGCGAATCCACGGGCGGAATACTTTTGATGCAGCGCCTCGAGTCCTATGTACTGCGGCGTGAAACCGCATTGACTTGCGGTGTTTACCACCAGTAGCACCTTGCCTCTGAACTCGGCCAGGGTGCGGGGCTTGCCGTCGATCGTCTGCGCAGAAAACTCGTACACCGCTGTCATTGTTGCTCCCGACCGTCGTTCGCTGCACGGCGGCCAGTGTAATCGGCGGGTGAAGGAACAGTCCTTGCTTGGGACGCGATAAGGAGCGTGCCCATGAACCACAACCAGCGCAACCCGATTTCCGCATCGACCAAGTTACCGCCAGAGATGGCGCCGGGCGACGAAGCGCCTGCCGGCACCCCCGGGACCGGCGAAAACGTCTGTCGCATGTGTGGTGGCAGCGGCACCGTCGACGGTCATACATGTTCCGACTGCGAGGGCAGCGGCAAAGTGATCGAGGGAATTGGCGGCGCCTGAGCAATACCGATTTTTTGAGAGGAAATCACATGCAGACAATTGCTGAAATCATGACCACTGACGTTGAAGTTGTGCGGCCCGAGGAGACTCTGCGTGACGCTGCGCGCGCCATGGCCGATCTCGACGTCGGATCGTTGCCGGTATGTGACGGCAAGAAACTGATCGGAATGATTACCGATCGTGACATTACGGTGCGCGCTGTAGCCGAAGGTAAGAGTTCGGACACACCGGTCAGCGAAGTGATGACCGATGAGGTGGTCTGGTGCAGCGAGTCTGATTCAGTCGACGAAGTGCTGCAGAAAATGTCGGAAGCACAGGTGCGCCGCATTCCGGTGGTCGATGAAGATCGACAGCTGGTCGGCATCGTCGCACTGGGAGACATCGCGCTGGAAGAAGACGACGATGTCGACGAGACGCTGCGCGATATCTCGATGCCTTCTTAGCAAACGATCGGCGGGCGCCGGCAAACTCAGCTGGTCAGCCGGTCAAGCCCAGGTGCTCGATACCTTTGTGAATGCCGGCGACACCGCCGTGCAGCTTGCTGTTCAGCTTGATTTGCAGACGAATATCGTTGACCGAATCGGCGTTCCGTAACGCGTCTTCGTACGAGATCTGTTCGGTTTCGTGCAGGTCATACAGCGACTGATCGAATGTCTGCATGCCCTGCTCGCGCGAGCGCTTCATCACTTCCTTGATCTCGTGCACTTCGTTCTTGAAAATCAGGTCAGAAATGAGCGGCGAATTGAGCATGATTTCAACCGCCGGAATGCGCCCCTTGCGGTCCTTAAATGGAACCAGACGCTGCGCGATCGACGCTCGAAGATTCAGTGAGATATCCATTAGCAACTGCTGGCGGCGTTCTGCCGGAAAGAAGTTGATGATCCGATCGAGCGCCTGGTTGGTCGAGTTGGCGTGCAGCGTGCACATCACCAGGTGGCCGGTCTCGGCGAATGCAATTGCGTGATCCATTCCTTCGCGGTCGCGAATCTCACCGATCAGGATGACGTCGGGGGCCTGGCGCAGCGTGTTCTTCAGCGCAATCGACCAGCTTTCACAATCGACTCCGACCTCGCGCTGCGTGATGATGCAATTCTTGTGCGGATGAACATACTCGATCGGATCCTCGATCGTGATGATGTGGCCGTTGCTGTTCTCATTGCGATAGCCGGTCATCGCGGCCAGCGTGGTCGACTTGCCCGAGCCCGTCGCGCCCACTACCAGAATAATCCCGCGCTTGGCCATCGACAGCTCGTTGAGCAGCGCTGGCAGATTCAGTTCATCGGTCGTTGGAATGTGGTCTGCGATCACGCGAAACACGATGCCCACTTTGCCTTGCTGCACGAACGCAGACACGCGAAAGCGCCCGATACTGGTCGGGTTGATGGCAAATTGACACTCCTTGGTCTTCTCGAATTCTGCCGCCTGACGATCGTTCATGATCGCGCGCACCAGTTCACCGGTGTGCTGACCCGTCAGCGGCTGATTCGACACCGGCAGCACGCGGCCGTCGATCTTGAACGCCGGCGGAAACTCGGCCGTCAGGAATAAGTCCGAACCCTTCTTGCTGAGCAGCAGCCGCAGCAGATCGTGTACGAACCGGGTGGCCTGATCACGTTCCATTGTCTTTGCTCTCAGTTGATCTCAAAAAATCGTCTGGCTTTGCCGGCGATTTTTTGCACGCCAGCCGCACAAAAGTAGGGGTGCACTTTTGTGCGCTCAGCCGGCAAACGTTTCGGGGGACTTCGCGTACTGCCGCGCTTCAGCGACATTGATCACATTGCGGCGAACCAGCTCCATCATGCAGTGGTCGAGCGTCTGCATTCCGTGCTGACTGCCGGTCTGGATCATCGAATACATCTGCGCCACCTTGTTCTCGCGAATCAGGTTGCGAATCGCCGGCGTGCCGACCATGATTTCATGGGCTGCGACCCTGCCGCTGCCGTCTTTAAGCTTCAGCAGCGTTTGCGAGATCACGGCGACGACCGATTCGGACAACATCGCCCGCACCATTTCTTTTTCCGCTGCCGGAAATACGTCGACCACACGATCGACCGTCTTGGCCGCCGACGATGTATGCAGCGTGCCAAATACAAGGTGGCCGGTTTCGGCTGCTGTCAGCGCCAGGCGAATCGTCTCGAGGTCGCGCAGCTCACCGACCAATACGATGTCCGGATCTTCGCGCAGCGCCGAGCGCAGTGCGTTGGCAAACGACAAGGTGTGCGGCCCGACCTCACGCTGGTTGATCACCGACTTGCGCGATTCGTGGACGAACTCGATCGGATCTTCGATCGTCAAGATATGGCCGTACAAGTTGTTGTTGACGTGATCGACCATCGCCGCCAGCGTGGTCGACTTGCCCGAGCCCGTCGGGCCCGTCACCAGCACGAGGCCGCGCGGCCGGCTGGAGAATTCCGCGAAACTACGCGGCGCCTGCAGCTCTTCCAGTGACAACACGCGCGACGGAATCGTTCGCAGCACCGCAGCCGCGCCGCGATCCTGGTTAAATGCATTGACGCGAAAGCGCGCCAGCCCCGGCAGGTCGAACGAAAAGTCCGTCTCCAGATTCTCGTCGTACTGCTTGCGCTGCGCATCGTTCATGATGTCGTAGATCATCCCGTGCACGTCTTTGTGCTCGAGCGGCGGCAAGTTGATGCGGCGGACATCCCCGTGCACCCGGATCATCGGCGGCAAGCCCGCTGACAAGTGCAGGTCCGACGCCTTGTTTTTGACGGAAAATGCGAGCAGTTCTGAAATATCCATGGCGGCAGCTATAGCCTTGGTGCGTAAGTGCTGAGAATCAGCGCTAAGGGCCGAAGCGTAACGCGCGCAATGGCTCTGGTGTTCCCGTAAAAAAGCTAGAAATAGCTTGAAAACACAAGCTTCTAGGATCGTTCGCTCAACGTGATACTCAGTTTGCCTACATTGCCCGCGAACGCGCAAGCCAATTTGGATGCGATACACGAGCGCATTACCAAGGCTGCGCGAGCCGCGGGGCGAGATTCGTCGTCCGTACGGCTGCTGGCGGTCGCCAAGACGTTTCCCGCGACAGCCATCGCGGAGGCAGCGCAGGCGGGGCAGCGTGCGTTCGGCGAGAACTACGTGCAGGAAGCGGTGGCTAAGATGGACGAGCTCGCCAACGCTGCGCCCTCGTACGATCTTGAATGGCATTTTATCGGCCCGATTCAGAGTAACAAGACGCGCCAGATCGCCGAGCGTTTCGATTGGGTGCAATCGGTCGACCGCATCAAAATCGCCGAGCGTTTGTCCGAGCATCGCCCGGTTCATCTGCCGCCGCTCAACATGCTGCTGCAGGTCAACGTCAGTGGTGAAGCGAGCAAGGCCGGCGTGCTGCCCGACGATTTGCCACAGCTCGCATCCGACGTCGCCGGCCTGCCGCGTGTGCGTCTGCGCGGCCTGATGGCGATTCCGGCGCCGGAATCTGAGGTTGCCAGGCAGCGCATTGCGTTCGCGAACACGAAGCGACTGTTCGAGCAACTGCGCGCGCAATTGCATCTGCACAGTGGAGGCTCGCAGGTGGACGTGCTGTCGATCGGCATGTCGGCCGACCTCGAAGCCGCCATCGCGGAAGGATCAACCATGGTGCGCGTCGGAACCGCTATTTTCGGCGCGCGAGCGCGGCGCTCGTGAAAGTCGCGTTCATCGGCGGCGGCAACATGGCGGGCGCGTTGATTGGCGGCATGCTGCGGTCGGGTGTTGCCGCGTCCAACATCGATGTGCTCGAAATCGACTCGACACGGCGTGCCGAGATGTCCGGACTCCATGGCGTCAACGTGCACGCGCAGCCTGCCGATTGGCTGCGTGCGAGCCAGATCATCGTTCTTGCGGTCAAGCCGCAGCAGATGCCCGAAGCAGCTTCCGCGATCAAGGGTCATCTGGATCGCTCGCTCTTGATCTCGATCGCCGCCGGCATAACATCCAACGCGATTTCGGGTTGGCTCGCAGCCGATGCGATCGTGCGCGCGATGCCCAACATGCCTGCGCTGATCGGCGCCGGCATCACCGGGGCATTCGCTTCACAAGCTGTCAGCACCGAGCAACGATCCGCGGCCCACATGATCCTGAGCGCGGTAGGCGCGGTCATCTGGCTCGACAGTGAAACGATGCTCGATGACGTCACGGCGATATCGGGCAGCGGTCCCGCCTACGTTTTCTACTTTATAGAAGCGATGCAGGCGGCAGCGCGCGATCTGGGTTTCGACGAAGAGCAGGCGCGGGCGCTCACCATGCAGACGTTCGTTGGTGCCGCGCAGCTTGCGGCGCAATCGAGCGAGTCGATCGCCGTGCTGCGCGAGAAAGTGACTTCCAAAGGCGGGACTACCGCGGCTGCGCTCGCCAGTTTCGATCGCGACAAAGTCGATCAAGCGATAGCGCGCGCGATTCAGGCTGCCGCAGCGCGGGCGCGCGAACTCGGTCGCTGATCAGCGAATGGCGTAGTCGATGGCCGTTCCTGCGAACATCGCGAGTCCGACCCAGTTGTTGTGCCGAAAAGCTCGCAGGCACCCTTCCCTGGAGCGTCCGCGAATTAGCCGATAGTGATAGCAAGCGAGTCCTGCCGCGGTCGCGCAGCCAACGTAAAACGGCCAGGCGGCGCTGAGCAAGCTGCCGATGTAGAGCAGAAGCGACACCAGCGCGACGTACGACATCATCACCGCCGCCACGTCGAAGCGGCCAAGAAAAATAGCTGAGGACCGCACGCCGAGGCGCAGATCGTCGTCTCGATCGACCATTGCATATTCGGTGTCGTACGCGATGACCCAGAACGCGTTGGCCAGCATCAACAGCCAACCGACCGCAGGCACGGTGCCCAGAACCGCCGCAAATGCCATCGGAATTCCGAACGAGAACGCAATGGCGAGATAAAGCTGCGGCACCGGAAAGAACCGCTTGGCGAAGGGATAAGTCGCTGCGATTGCAACCGCAATGAACGCCAGACGTACCGCTGCCAAATTCAGCAACGGCAGCAAGAGCGCAGCGATTGCAGCTAACGTAATGCCTACCGCTATCGCTTCGCGCGGGCTGACCAGACCACGCGCGACCACGCGGTTCGCAGTGCGCGACACGTGCGCGTCATAGCCGGCGTCGGCGGCGTCATTGACCGCGCAACCGGCCGAGCGCATCAGAAATGTGCCGAGGACGAAGACCACTACCAGCCCCGCCTTCGGCGCGCCATCGGCGGCGATCCACAGGGCAGTCAGCGTTGGCCACAGCAACAGCAGCGTGCCGATCGGCTTGTCGAGCCGCGTCAGGCTGGCATAAAGGGGCAAGCGCGACGCAACGGAGGTCATACTTAAAGAGCGTGCTCGGGAAAGTGCGGAGCGAAGTCTTTTGCTCAAGGCCGTGCCGAAGGTTATCGTAACTACCGCGTTATCTGTTACTGCCATTATTCCTACAACAATCAGGAGATTAAATGCCTCGTACATCATTGCGGTCATCGATTCGCGCAGCGCTAGCCGCGACTCTCGCGATCGGGCACCTGGCGCCCGCGTTGGCGCAAACCGACATCCAGTGGTGGCATTCGATGGGCGGCAACCTGGGCGAATGGGTGGGTGACCAGGCCAAGGGGTTCAACGAAACGCAAAAGGAATACCGAGTCGTACCCGTGTTCAAAGGGAGCTACGACGAATCGATGACTGCGGCGATCGCCGCCTATCGCGCCGGCAACGCGCCTCACATTCTGCAGGTGTTCGAGGTCGGTACCGCGACCATGATGGCGTCTAAAGGCGCGATCAAACCAGTGCACGACTTGATGAAGGAAGCCGGCTACAAGTTCGACCCCGCCGTGTACGTACCTGCAGTTGCCGGCTATTACACCGCGCCCAACGGCCAGATGTTGAGCCTGCCATTTAACAGCTCGACGACAGTGTTTCACTACAACAAGGACGCGTTCAAAGCGGCCGGCATCGATCCGGAAAGTCCACCGAAGACCTGGCCTGAAGTCGCGTTGGCGGCGGCGAAGTTGAAGGCATCAGGCCACAGATGCCCGTTCACGACCAGTTGGGTCAGTTGGACCCAACTCGAAAGTTTCTCGGCATGGCACAACACCGAGTTCTCCACATTGCGCAACGGCTTCGGCGGTCTGGGAACGCGGCTCGCATTCAACACACCGCTGCACGTGCGGCATATTGAAAACCTGGCCAATATGTCCAAGCAAGGACTGTTCGTCTACAAGGGCCGTGGGAACATTGCGGATTCAGTGTTCGTCTCGGGCGAATGCGCGATGATGACCGGCTCGTCGGCGCTCTATGGAAACGTCAAGAAAAACGCCAAATTCGCTTCCGGCATCTCGACCCTGCCGTACTACCCGGACGTAGTCGGTGCGCCGCAAAACACAGTGATCGGCGGGGCCAGTTTGTGGGTCATGTCAGGCAAGAAACCGGCCGAGTACAAAGGCGTTGCCGCGTTCTTCGATTATCTGTCCAAGCCCGACGTACAGTCAGCGAGTCATCAACGCACCGGCTACCTGCCGATTACGATGGCCGCCTACGAGCTGACCGACAAAGGTGGTTTTTACAAACAGAATCCCGGTACCGATGTTTCCGTGACGCAGATGATTCGCAAGACCACCGACAAATCGCGCGGCGTCCGGCTCGGCAACTTCGTGCAGATTCGCACGATCGTCGACGAGGAGTTCGAAGGGGTGTGGTCGGGTAAGAAAAGCGCAAAAGAAGCGCTCGATACCGCCGTCAAGCGTGGCAATGAACAGTTGGAGCGGTTTGAGAAGGCGAATAAAGGTTAACTGGGAGAGGTGAAATGCGGCGGCGTTGCTGCCGCATTTCACTTGCGCAATGATTTAGCGAACTCGACAAACCCCGCTGAATCCAGCGGCCGCCCGAGCAAAAATCCCTGCGCTTCATTGCAGCCGCAGTCCGTAACGAACGACAGCTGTTCGTGCGTCTCGACGCCTTCGGCCACGACTTGCAGTCCGAGCCCGCGCGCGAGGCTGGTCAGCGCGGCGACGATCTTGCAGTCGGCCGGATCGCTGGGTCCGGCGCGCACGAACTGGCCGTCGATTTTGATCACGTCGACCGGAAATCTTCGCAGGTTTGAGAGGCTCGAGTAGCCGGTACCGAAATTGTCGAGCGCGATTTTCACGCCCATTGCGTGCAAACCAGACAAGACTTGTTCGGCCTTGTCGCCGTCGCGCATCAGACTCGCTTCGGTGATCTCGACCTGCAAACGATCCGCGTCGAGGCCGGAATCGATTAGCGCCTGGCTCACCATCGGCAGCAGCGATCGGCCGCGGAATTCGCGCGGTGAAAGGTTGACGCTGACAATCAACTCACCCAGCCCGGCGGAGGTCCATTGCATCGCCGCCTGGCACGCCTGCCGCAGCACCACCTCGCCAATCGGCAGGATCATGCCTGTGTCTTCGGCGATGGCAATGAAGCTTCCTGGTTCCTGCAACCCGTGCTCCGGGTCGCGCCAGCGCAGCAACGCTTCGGCGCCAACCAGTTTGCGAGTTTTAAGGTCGATCCTCGGCTGGTAGTACGCCTCGAACTCATTGTTCTGCAGCGCGCGGCGCAGTCCTGCTTCCACTTGCAGCCGACGCACCATTTCAGAATTCATGCGCGGCTCGAACAATTGCACGTTACCCCTGCCGCGCGACTTGCCGTACGACAAAGCGGCATCGGCGTTGCGCAGAAGCATCTCCGGAGTCGCGCCGTCGCTCGGAAACAGCGCTGCGCCGATGCTGACGCTGACGTTGATCTGCTCCGCATCGATCTCGAACGGCGCCGATAGCAGCTCAGCAAGCTTGTTGGCGACGTGCTCGGCATCGTCGGTGTGGCGCAGGCGCCCGAGCACCACCGCGAATTCATCAGCGCCGGTGCGCGCGACCAGATCGGATGTGCGCACCGTGTCGACCAGACGCGCAGCAGTGGCGCGCAGCACGGCGTCGCCC
>JACCZX010000226.1 GCA_013695705.1 Burkholderiaceae bacterium
CCCTAAGCCCATGAAGCCGGTTGAGCAGCAAGTCGGCTTCATGGCTGGGTTGATTGCATCGAAACGCGGGGCCATTGAACGCGAGAACGCGGATGCGATTGGTCGGTACAAAACAGCACTCGCTCAATGGCAGAGGCTGCAGCAATCACACAACTTGCGCGAGCTGCGCAAGAAGCAGCGCGCGGAGCGTGGCGTCTTGACCGAGCTCGAGGCGATGGAAGCGCAGCTTGAGGACAACCTAACGGATATCACCTGGCCTCGCGAGACTGACGTGAATTTTGAGGTTCGGTCAGAGGGCGATCTATGTGTGCTTGATGTCGATTTACCCGAGCTTGAACATATGCCCGCGGTCGAAGCTGCTATCACCGGCCGCGGATTTCAAGTCAAGCAGAAAAAATTGTCGGACACAAAGCGCCGTCGAATTTACATGGCGCACGTGCACGCAATTGCGTTACGACTTATTGGTGAAATATTCGCTACCTTGCCCCGGTGCGGGAAAGTCTCGCTGTCAGGGTATTCACAGCGGCGCGATCCGCAGACGGGCGCTGTCCGAGACGATTACTTGCTCAGCGTTGCGGTCGACCGCGCTGCGTGGCGGGAAATAGATTTCTCAGCCTTGGCGTCAATCGATCCTGTCGCAGCGCTGGAGCGGTTTGAACTGCGTAGAGAAATGTCGAAGACGGGGGTTTTTAAACCGATCGCGTCATTCGCTTAACGCATGGCACCAAACTAGTCCACGCAACCTAGCGCTAAATATCGAATTACGTCTTGAGGCGCTGAAGAGGAACGCAACGCTATGAAAAAGGTCCTGATGTACGTGGCCAACCGAATCTGGCTAATCCTTGGAATCTATGTTGCGAGCTTGGTACTCGGTGCCGCAACGTTCGCACTTCTAGAAGCGAAGAGTTTCAACGATGGACTCTGGTGGGCGACTGTTACGGCCATGACGGTAGGGTACGGTGATTTGACGCCCGCAACCCCAGCCGGTCGCATAGCCGGTGTTTTTTTCGGGCACTTTTGGATCTTCGTGGTCATTCCTATGATCATCGCGAACATCATCTTGAATTTGATCGAAGACAAGAATGTGTTCACCGACGAAGAACAAAAAGAACTGATGAAACGACTCGAAAATGTGGAGACACTTCTGAGTGGTGCTAAGCGTTAAACAACCATCAGGGCGACGCAGCCCTAATCGATCAGTCCGCTTGGAGCGTCGCTAGTGTCGCTTAGGGTCGAGAGCTGCATTGAATTGAAAAGGCTTCTTGCGCTGCTGTTGGGCACGTAACCGTGGCGACCGCGTCGGCCCAGCCATCGTTGCAGGTTGGTTCGAAGCGCTTCACCGAGTCCTACATCCTCGGCGAGATCATCAGGCGGACGGCACAGGGCGCGGAAACGACGGCCGTGCACCAGCGCGGTATGGGCAATACCGCCATCCTGCTCAATGCGCTCGAAAGCCGCAGCATCGATGTCTATCCCGAATACACCGGCACGATCGCGCGCGAGATCCTTAAGCTGCCCGACGTGCCGCCACTGGCGGAGCTGAATACGCGCCTGGCGCCGCGTGGATTGGCAGTGGCGGTGCCGCTGGGTTTAACAACAGCTACGCGCTTGCAGTGCGCGCCCGCGATGCACGCGAAAAAGGCCTCGCGCGGATTTCGGACCTGAAGCACCACCCCGAGCTGCGACTCGGCCTCTCGCAAGAGTTTCTTGGGCGCGCTGATGGTTGGCCCAATCTGGAACGCGCTTACGGGCTGCGCTTTCCGCCGCCCAAGGGTCTCGACCACGGGCTCGCCTATGAGGCGATCGCGGGTGGCCAGGTCGACGTGATCGATATCTACACGACCGACGCCAAACTCGACAAGTATCAGTTGGTCGTGCTCGAAGACGACCTCGGCTTCTTTCCGCGATACGACGCGGTGTTGTTGTTTCGCGCGGATGTGCCGTCGCGGTTTCCGAAGGCATGGGCCGCGCTGGCGCAGCTCGAGGGAAGCCTCGACGACGCGGCGATGCGTCGCCTGAATGCCGCGGCCGAGCTTGAAGGCAAGGATATTGAGGCCATCGCATCGGGCTGGCTGAGCGCGCGGCTGGCGCAGGCTCAAGGCACGACGTACACGCCGGACACCACGATGCGAGCGACGCTTTGGCAACGACTGTTTGCGCCCGATCTTGGTCGGCTTACGGTCGAACACCTCGGGCTCGTGTTCGCAGCGCTGGCAGCAAGTTGTGCGATCGGTATCCCGTTGGGGCTGCTGGCTGCGCGGCGGCGGCCTACTGCGCCATGGGTATTCGGCGTGACCGGAATCATTCAGACGATTCCATCGCTGGCCCTGCTCGCATTTCTCATCCCGCTGACCGGGCGCATCGGTATGGTGCCGGCGTTCATCGCGCTCACGCTGTATGCGCTGCTTCCGATCGTGCGCAACACGCAGGTCGGACTTGCGCAGATCCCGCGCGGGATGATTGAAGCGGCAAAGTCCCTCGGTCTTCGACCGGCGTCCATCATGCGAGAGATTGAACTGCCACTCGCGATGCCGACGTTGCTCGCGGGGATCAAGACCTCGGCCGTCGTCAATGTGGGCACGGCCACCATCGCCGCGTTTATCGGCGCGGGAGGGTTCGGCGAGCGCATCGTCACGGGCCTGGCG
>JACCZX010000244.1 GCA_013695705.1 Burkholderiaceae bacterium
GTCGAGGTAGCGCGCCAGCTTTCGGGATAGCTCGGCGCGGCTGTGGTCGCGCCGAGCGAGAAGCGCGATTGCGCGGCTCAGCAAGCTTCTTGCAGGCTTGCCACGCGTGAGGTCACCCGTTGCTTGACGCTGGCTTTGGTTCTGACGCATCGCCTTTGACGACGACGCCATCTCAATCGGTGGCGACGGCAGCCTCTCGCAAGGTGACGCCCTTGTTTTCCCGAATTCGGTTTTCGATCTCGAGCGCCATCTCCGGATGCGCACGTAAAAACTCACGCGCGTTGTCCTTGCCCTGGCCGATGCGGTCGCCGTTGTAGCTGTACCAGGCACCCGCCTTTTCAACGATGTTCAGCTCAGAGCCGAGATCGACAATCTCTCCGTGACGCGAAATACCTTCGCCATACAAAATGTCGAAGTTGGCTTGCTTGAACGGCGGCGCGACCTTGTTCTTGACGACCTTGACCTTAGTCTCGGAGCCGATCACTTCGTCGCCCTTCTTGATCGAACCAATGCGGCGAATGTCGAGCCGCACCGACGCGTAAAATTTCAGAGCGTTGCCGCCCGTGGTGGTTTCGGGACTGCCGAACATCACGCCGATCTTCATCCGAATCTGATTGATGAAGATCACCATGCAATTGGTGCGATTAATGTTGGCGGTCAACTTGCGCAAAGCCTGCGACATCAGCCGCGCCTGCAGCCCGGGCAGAGAGTCGCCCATTTCACCTTCGATTTCGGCCTTCGGCGTCAGCGCGGCCACAGAATCGATGACGATCAAATCAACCGAGCCCGAGCGCACCAGCGCGTCGGTGATCTCGAGTGCCTGCTCGCCGGTATCAGGCTGCGACAGCAGCAGCTCCTGCAGATTCACGCCGAGTTTTTGCGCGTACTGAACATCGAGCGCGTGCTCGGCGTCGATGAACGCACAGGTGCCGCCGATCTTTTGCATCTCGGCGATCACCTGCAGTGTCAGCGTGGTCTTGCCCGACGACTCTGGGCCGTAGATTTCAACCACCCTCCCGCGCGGCAAACCGCCGACGCCGAGCGCGATATCGAGTCCAAGCGAGCCGGTGGAACAGACCTGAATGTCGTCGGCGACCTCGCCGTCGGCCATCCGCATGATCGAGCCCTTGCCGAACTGCTTTTCAATCTGCGCCAGCGCCGCTGCCAGCGCCTTTTGCCGCTCCTTGGTGTCCGACACTAAAACGTTCCTTCCATCATCCATCGCGGCCTCCGCAGCCAAAAAAAGTTGACAACTACTGTAAGTAATTACAGCGCACTGTAAATACATACAGTAGCGGAAGTCAACTTTTTTTTGCGGCGCGGCGGCCAGAGTTCACGGCTTTCGGACTGCCAGCATAACAATCGTCGCCACGACAGGCGGAACATTTACATCCGAACCGACACTCGTTTGACCGTCACTCAGCGCGTCCGGCATAATGTTCGGCTCTTTCGGGCCGTTAGCTCAGCCGGTAGAGCAGAGGACTTTTAATCCTTTGGTCGGCAGTTCGAACCTGCCACGGCCTACCAGCACCACATTGAGCGCCACGGCGCAGTTGACAAGCTCGACAAATATTCCTAGTTCGAGTAGGCTTCCTGCCGCATTCGCTTCAAGTCCAGTACCCATCGACTCGTCCTACCTCATCGCTAGCTGTTGTTGCTTGATGGTCTTGGCAGTTCCCCCGGTTACGTTGCTTGATCCGCTTGCATGCGTGGAGCGCCATGTCGGCGCGCGCGTAAATTTTTTAGGAACGTAATCAAAATGGCTAGTGGCAAAGTAAAGTGGTTCAACGAGTCCAAGGGTTTTGGCTTCATTACCCCGGACGGTGGCGGCGCCGATCTCTTCGCGCATTACAGCGAGATCCAAGGTAGCGGCTTCAAGACGCTGACAGAAAATCAACAGGTCGAATTCGTCGTCAAGCAGGGCCCAAAAGGCCCGCAGGCTTCGCAAATCAGACCGATGTAATTCTCGAAACCTGAGTTAAAAACCGCGGCGAGCCGCGGTTTTTTTTGCCTCGCTTTATTTCCTAGTACCAGGATCCAATTGAAATACCGACGCCGATCGAATTCTTGCGAAAGTTGTAATCGATCAGAGTGTCGCCATAGCCAGTGAACAACTGCACGTAGCCGCGCAGGAACTCGCCGAGCGGAAAGCGATAGTCGAACTGCGCCGAACCCCAACTCGGGTTGCGCTTGAAGGTCGTTCGCACGCGCAGCGAGGTCGAGCTGTCATTGCGCCAGCGGTAAAACGCCAGAAACTCTGCGCGGCCGACATAATCTTCGATGTCCGGATTGTCGTCCTGATCCGCGTCTTCGTTAAAGCGCTGCCACGCCTTGGCGGTGAAGACAAAGCGATCGCGCTCGAAGCCTGCGACCACATAAACCCGGTTCCAGCTGCGCGACAAAGGTAATTCGCGGCCGTTCGATTGATGCACCAGCCCTGCACCCAGCATTCTTCCGCGCAGACCGAGAATCGAATAATTGGTCGGCCAGAGCCAAATGAGCTCAGGCTCGAAATCGGTGCTGCGAAACTCGCGCGATACATCCGAGTTATAGATCTGCCAGAAGCTGAGCTGCGTGTAGCCGAGCCAGATGTCGGACGACGTGCTGAACGCTTGCTCGATCAATTTGACTTTGAAACTCAGCTGAAACGCCGCTTCCGGGCGACCGAAGTCGCTAATCGTGGCAGTTGCCGGGCGTGTTGGCGACTGTGCTTGCCGATTGATGCGATCCGAAAAATGCACCGGCAAGAGATAGTTGGGGCGGTAGTAGGTGAATTTGAACGCGCCGTACTTATCGTCGGGTTCGAGCTCCCAGCGCTGCGACAGCAGCGATCGATCTTCCCGCGCTGTGCCGGCTGGAATCAGCGCGGCGCGCGGATCGTCGCGATCGAGCGGAGCAGGCATCGGCGGCGCGGCCAATGCCGGCGGCGATGGCGCAAGGCGCTGGGCGGCAGCGGCCAAGGCGTCGTAGCAGCGCAAGCGCTCCGTTGGGTCGACGATCTCGCTACATTGCACAAGGGCGTTGCCATCGTTGGCCTGCGCAACGGCGTTGAGCGCGCAAGTAAGGACAGCAACGGCAGCGGCAACGTGCCTGACGTCACGCACCCGGCCCGCCGTACGGGCGTTGGCGAAACCACTTGGTGGCGATCCACTTTTCGCCCCCGGTCACGGGACTGCCGCCGTGCAAAGTCCGCGCATCGAGCGCACCGGCGTCATCGCTGTAGGCGAAGTAGACCGCGTGCCCTTTGCGCGGCAGCACGTCGAGCCCGATCTCCGGAAACACGGTCGACCCGCCCTGCTCGACGTCGTTCAAATACATGATGAGCGTTGCAATGCGTTGCCCGCCTTGGGCGAGCACTTCCTGATTGCCGGGATGCACCGGATCGAAGTAATCAAAATGCGGTTTGTATTCGCCACCGGGTTGGTAATGCAATACCTGAATCGGCTCGCCGTGTTCGAGCGGGCAATCGACCAGTTCGGCGATGCGGCGCTCGATTCGCTGCAACAACTCGTTTTCGCCGCGGTTGAAGTACGTTCCCGCACTGGTTCGCGCCGGATGAATGTCGTACGCGCCGGTGCTCGCGTTTACAACGCTCGAGCGCTGTACCTTGGCGCGCGACAGGGTGATCAGCGCGTCGCATTCGTCGTCGGACAGCAGATTGCCGAATAGCACCACCCGCGGCGCCTCGATCACAAACAGCATCTCGACGGCGCGGTCGAACGTGTCTAGATTATTCGGCAGGTCGAACAGCTGTTTGCTGAGCGGCGAAGCCGCAGCCGTCTGCGCCACTGCTTCCGCGCTCGGCACCGCCTGCCCGGCCGACGCTTGCGCTGGAATCTCCAGCCACGCCGCATCGACCGCGTCACTCGCGTAACGCTGGTCGTACTTCGACTGCAACAGCGTTTGCAAAACCTCTGCCGGTGTCGAGCCGCGCGCGCGCATCGTGCGCAGCCAGCCTTGCAATTCGGGCGGGAGCCGATTGAACTTCATGGCGAGCGAGTTTAACGGCGCGCGGCGGTATTCTTGGCACTTAGCACTTCACTGCAGGAGTTTCCATGTTGCAAAAAGTGGGGTTGCCACCATTGACGGATGGCGCATTGTTGAAAACCGAGGCGTTCATCGG
>JACCZX010000298.1 GCA_013695705.1 Burkholderiaceae bacterium
GCCGACTGCCGCCGCTGCCGCAGGCACCGGCTTTGGCGCCACCCGCTTTGGCGCAGCTGCGGCGGCGGCCTGCGGGCGGTCGATGAGGTACGGCCGGACGTAGGCGCCGGCACCGACTGCCAGCAGCAGCGCGGCTGCCGCACCGATCTTCCACTGCGTCGGCGACAGTCTCGGCCCCCCGAGTCGCGCATAGGCCTGCGGGCCCGTGTCCGCCGATTCGTGAAGCGCGCCGCGGCGGGCGGGCGGGGCGTAACCCGCGGGTGCCTGGCTCTTCATCCGCAGCGCAGGGGGCTCGCTCTTCATACGCACTGCCGGCGCGACCTGAGGGGGCGGCGCCGCCGGAACCCCGGCCAGGTGTGCCGGCATGGCTACACGGGCGACCGCGGGCGATGAGGCAGGTTCGCGTGGATCGAACACTGGCGGGTAGTACGGCATCGCCGGCGCGGCGGGCGTCGGGGGCGGCGCGGGCGCCGGCTTCGACGGCGGCACAGGCGCAGCCGCGGGCTTTGCGATCGACCGGAGCTTGTCGCGGTCGCGCTTGGCGCCACGGCGTTTCTGGCGCGAGGACACATGCTCTTTCGGCGGGGGCTGGGGCGGCGCGGGTGGCTGCGGCTGGGCCACCGCCGCGGCCGGGGGGATGTGTGGCGCCTGCGGAGCATTCACCGGGGCGGCCGACACCGTCCATTCGCTGGAAGGGGCCGTTGTACGCAAGGAGCCGGACGCAGCTTCGATCGGTGCGGGCTCCGGTGCGGGCGCCGGCTCCCATGCAGTGGCCGGGGCAGCTTCCTCCACCGGTTCGTGGGTGTTGAAGGCTACACGGGCGGCAGATGCGGAGTGCGCCGCCTCCGGCAAAGGATCGAAGGTCTCCGGCGGCGATGCCGCCTGTGGCGGCTGAGCAGCCTCGGCGACATCCGGCTGGGACACCGAAGCGGACGGCTGCTGCTCGTCGAGTCCCCCCCCCGCAAGCTGGTCGCCTTCCGTCAGCGACAGGTCGTAGGGTAGATCGTCGTCTTCGGCGCGGCGGCAAGGTGCAACGTCGTCCAGCTCGATTTCGACTTCCAGCGCTGCGCTGACGTACTCCGCGGCATCCTCATCATCAGGGGTCAGCGGACTGTGTGCGCGTTCGCGAGAGGCGGGTGCCGGCGTATCCCAGCCCGCTTCCTCGGTGTCGAGGGCCCGAACGCCATTGAATTCGGAGACGAATGCACCAAGTGCCGCCCGGCAGTGCGAGACGCCGATTTCCTCCGCCAACTGCCGCAACACGGTGTCAGCTTCTTCTACTGAAGGGAACGGCCGGCTCCCCGGGAGCCGCAATGCGCGGTGCAGGAATCGTTGAAGCCCTGTCGCGAAGGCGCTGCTGCCGCGTATCTGCGCGACCTCGACGACCTCGGAGGCGATTGCCGTGACACCGTCGGGATATTCGTCGATGCGAAGCGGCCGACCGATGACGATCATGACGCCGGTCAGCGCAGCCTGCGCAAGGTCGGCGGACATGTCGAACTTGCTCGCGCCGGCGGCACCCGGCATGGCGATGCGGAAGTCGCGCCACAATCGTCGGCGGTCGAGCCTGAGGCGCTCGAGCGCCTGCGCGAACATCCAGTCGAGCAGGACCACCTCGCCGGCGGGCGTTACGACGGTGCGGCCGGGCCCCATCGCGCCGTGCGTGAATCCGGTGGTCTGGTGGAGGGCCGTCAAGGCCGGCAATACTTCCAGGAGGAACCCGAGCGCGGCGTCGAGGCCAGGACCCACAGCCTCCTCGGCTCCATCGACGACGAGGCCTTCGAGGAGATCGGAGAGGCGATTGCCGGGAACGAACTCCGATACGATGGAGACGCCGCCGGTGCGCGGATCGCGTTCGATGCTGCGTGCGTTCGCGAAGCGCTCGTCGTCGAATCCCGCGGCCGCGTCCATGCGCTCGCGGATGGCGCGCTCGAAGGCCGCGAATTCCGGGCGGAGGTGGAGCCGTTCGAGGATGCCGCCCGTCTCGCGGTCGAACAGCAGCGTGCGCCGGCCGAGGCCGTCCTCGTACCCGGACGCCGAGAGCGACGCGGGCAGATCGACTGGTGGCACTGACATC
>JACCZX010000318.1 GCA_013695705.1 Burkholderiaceae bacterium
TGCACACGCACCGCCAAGGCGATCGAAGCTTATTTTGATCCCGTCTACTCGATATCTTCCGGACGGTCAAGGAATGGAACTTCTTCTTTGGCGCGATCACGGGCCGCCTGCTGCTCTGCGCGCTCAAGCGGTTTATCTTCACCGCTGCTTTCAGGCTCTGCATCGCGTCCGCTTCGTTGACATCATGGTCATCGACAAAATCGCGAATCGCTTCGCCGTAGCGGCGGGCCGGCGCATAGTCGCGTTCGCCCTGAACCTTGCCCTTGTCCTTCGTTTGATCGTTGGCCGTGCGCGTTCCAATGCTGAATCAAAAACATGGCTACCCGCAAGGGTAGCCACTGTTGGGCTGCCTGAATACCGTTTACGGCTTGCTGGTACCAGTACCGCGCTTGGTGTCGGTCGGCGTTGTCATGCTTGACGGCGGTGTTGTAGTACTGGCCGGCGGGGTGGTCGACATCGTTGAAGGTGCCGTCGTCGCACTCGCTGTCAAATTATTCTGAACCCGCGAAACACCACTTACGCCACGCGTGACTTGCTCAGCGCGCTGCATGTGAGTAGCGGAATCAACCGCGCCGTTTAGGGTGACCACACCCGCGTTGGAATCGACATTTATTTGCGTGCCCTTGACCATTTCATCGGCCAGCAACGCCGCTTTCACCTTGGTCGTGAGTGCAGCGTTGTCAACCACGTTTGCCGCCGTATTGGTTGCCTGCTTCGCCTCGGTGCGAACTTCTTGACGCTCACTACGACTGCAAGCGCCGAGCGCAATCACGGCGATGGCAGACACTATTGCCGCCTTATATGTTTGACGTGCAGCTTTATGCATGTTGGCTCCTCGTAAAGTTAGTGTTGAGCCCTTGCTCGCATGTCGACGGGCCCTCTGCCCTTACGCCCATGGCCATCGTCCGGCGCAAGGAGGCCTGCAGATTAGGCAATCAATGTGCCCGCGGACCGATCAGGCAGCTCGCCGCTCTTTCGGCGGCGGATCGCCTTCGGCGCCGTACTCTTTTAATCGGTTGTAGAGCGTTTTAAGACTGACTCCGAGGGCGGCCGCGGTGCGTTCCTTGTGACCGTCGAAGTGTTCGAGCGTCGCCAAGATCAACGAACGCTCAACTTCCGCTAGCGTCGTACCGATTCGGATCGGCAGCACCGCTCCGGCTTCGCGCGGTGAAGTTCGCCCGGGTTGCAACTCGAGCCACTCATCGTTGATGGTGGCACCGGAGGCCATTACGAACGCGCGCTGCACGACATTGCGCAGTTCGCGCACGTTGCCGGGCCACTCGTACTCGTTCATACGCGCGTACGCACTTTTGCTAAACCGTTTTTCCTTGCCTTCGTCCTTGCAAATCTCCGCGAGAAAATGATCTGCAAGCAAGGCGATGTCATCCTTGCGGTCGCGCAATGGTGGCAGGCGAATCGGAAAGACGTTTAACCGGTACAGCAGGTCCTCGCGCAATTTGCCCTCGGCAACCGCGCGCTCGGGCACTCGATTGGTGGCCCCCAGCACCCGAACATCGGCGCGCTGGGTTTCAGTCGATCCGACCCGGTTGAAGGTACCGGTCTCGAGAACACGCAGCAGTTTGACCTGCAAATCGGCCGGCATTTCGGTTACTTCGTCGAGGAACAGCGTGCCGCCATGAGCGCGCTCGAAAAACCCGAGATGTTGTCGATTGGCGCCGGTAAAACTTCCCTTTTCATGCCCGAAGATTTCGCTTTCCATCAGGTGAGGCGAAATCGCGCCGCAATTTATGGCTAGAAACGGACGACTACGGCGGCGGCTCAGGGAATGGATTGATTGCGCAACCAGCTCTTTACCGGTTCCGCTCTCACCTTGCACCAGAACCGTCACCGCAGTGGTTGCAACGCGAGATACCTGCTCGTACACCCGCTTCATTGCCGACGAAGCGCCCCACAGCTCGCCAAAGCGCCCGCTGCGATCAAGCTGGTGATGCAGATCCGAAATCTCGGCCTGCAGTTCGCCTGGTCGCATCACGCGTTCAAGAATTCCTTGCACTTGTCCCGGACTGACGGGCTTGATCAAATAGTCGGCGGCACCCAAACGCAGGGCCTCGATCGACGTCTCCAAACTTGCGTGGCCGGTAATTAGAACAACTTCAATGTCAGCCAAAGTCGCCTTGTCATCGAAAAGCTCGGTACCTTTGCCGTCTGGCAGCACGAGGTCGAGGAAAACTACGTCGGGAGCGTGGGTGGCGAGCTGACGTCGCGCGTCACGCACAGTGCGCGCGGTCGCCGCTGTAAATCCTTGGCTCGCAACGAGCGCTGCCAACATCTCCGCGGTATCGGGATCATCGTCGACAATCAAAGCATGACCCATTTTCCGTCCCCTTGACGCACGTGCTGCCGCAATGCAGCGCCCGTTTACGCGGACGTCAACAATACCTGAGTTGTTCTACAAAGTTGTTCTACAAAGTTGTTCTACAAAGCGGGTATCAAAGACGCTCAAGGAAACTGCGGCACGAGCAGACTTGCCCGAGCGCAACATTGCGGTATTTAAGTGAAAATCAATGGCCCTGCTCCGAAATCAGTAGCTCTAAGCTGGCTGACAACGGAACGTGCGTGCGATCGAGCCAACCTGGTTCTGTTTTCCCTATTAAACGACGTGGCGACCTGCTTCCACTACCGTCAACAGAAAATTATGACTACCAAATGCGTGTGCAAGCTCTGAGGCATAAGCGGCAGCCGCCGGCAGCGAACTCAACACTGCACCGGCGATCATCTTTCCCTGATATCCAACGACCCAGCAGCCCTTACCAAGTTGTGCCAACAAGAACTCATTCCCACAGAAGCCTGATTTGCCAGCTTGGCCTGACTTCGAGGTGGGCAATTTTTTATGCGCCTTCATCTTTGCTCCGTCGACAGGATTGAGAATCGCAACGCTAGGAAAAGCAAAGGACGTGCCAGATACTGGGCAAATGCGCGCTCGCTGAAAGCTGGGAGATGGGCGAAAGACGGGCATGTTGATTGCTTCCGAAGGGTCTGCGGAATCGTGTCCCTGTTCCTCACAAGATTAGAAATTTAACTAACCAACCAACTCGAGGAAAACGTAATGATTAATTTCATCATTTGGCTCATCGTTGGCGGCGTCGTTGGCTGGCTGGCCAGTCTGATCATGCGTACTGACGCACAGCAAGGAATATTTCTCAACATTGTCGTAGGCATCATTGGCGCTGCCCTGGGTGGGTGGCTGATTTCGCCGCTGCTTGGCGTGCCTTCGATCAACCAAGACGCTTTCAGCTTCGGCGCGTTGGTCGTGTCCCTGATCGGCGCCGTTATCTTGTTGGCGATCGTTAATCTGTTTCGTCGCGGTACTGCCCGCTAAGTCTCAACCGCGCGTGACACCGCCTCTACACACGAATTTTATTGATTCAATCGAGGAGAAAAAATGGAAACCACCAATCCGAACACCGGCAACCTGGGCGCGATGGGAACACCGGGAACGATGGGCAGCAGCAAGATGAATCCGGCTCAGACAGCGGACCGTGCGCACAGCACTGTGGATCGCGTCGCGCAGGGCGCACACGATACCGTCGACCGTCTGGCATCAAAGGCCGCGCCGATGATGGATCGTGCCCGCACGGCGGCTGCCGATGCGCAGGACACGTTGTACGCCAAGTATGACGACTTCATGGCGATGGAAGAAGAGTGGGCAGAATCGGCTCGCGATCAAATCCGCGCCCACCCGCTCGCTGTGGTTGGCATCGCGCTCGTTGCAGGGTTGTTGATCGGAAAGTTGTCACGCTAACCGCCTTGCGTGATCCTTAAGCCGACGCACACTGTGGATACCGTACAGGAACCAATCGCGCGCGCCGGATCGGGCGCGCGCCCGCCCGCGCCCGCCGAGGCGGGTTCGATATCGAGCGGAGGCACCGGAACGGTATCTAGCGCTCCACCGCGGGCGGGCCCGATCCCGCACCGGAGCTTGCCGCCGCTGAAGGATTCCTATACCAAGCCTACATTCTCGAAATTTTTCGAGGAAGTACGGGCGGCGTTTTCAGCTCGTTTCTATTTACTGGAACTCGAGGCGAAGCGTGCAGCCTGGTCGGCGGCGTACATGTTGGCGTTTGCCGTCGGCGCCGCACTGTTGGGCGTGACTGCATGGCTGATTTTGGTGGGAGCGTTGATCGTCGGCGCTGTCAACTTGGGCGTTTGGTGGCCGATTGCGGTAGTTGCAGCTATTGCGCTGCACGTGGTCGGCGTATTTTTTCTTGTACGAGGCATTCGTTCGATGGTTGAAAATTTGACGTTCGGGGCAACCAGGCGCTCGCTTTCCCGTTCTCAACAGACCAATGCGCCACAGTCGGCGACACCTTCGTCTGATCAAGCTAAGGCAACCCATGGCAGCAGCGCTTGATACGCTGAAAACCAGCATCGAGGCGGCTGAGCGTGCCGTCTATCTGGCGGATGCCCGTGCCTCCGATGCTGGCCGTGCCCTGCGTGCGCATTGGCGCTCCAAGGGACCAATGATCGTTGGCGGCGCTGGCGGCGTCATACTGTTGCGGCAGTTGTTGAAGGCGCGCCGAAAAGTGCCGCGCAATCGCATCCGAGGGCAAGGCGTTGGCTCGTGGTTTCGTTCCTACTCACCTTACATCTCGGCACTTGGGCCGCAGGCGCTCACCGCGGTCAGTGCACTGGTGGCCGCGGTGATCGCGAAGAATGCCAAGAAAGCGTTGGCAAGTGCCGCGCATGTTGACCTCGATCGCTTTGTCGGCAACTGGTACGAGGTTGCACGTTTGCCGGATCAGGCTGACAAAGATGGTGTTTCGGATGCACGTGCTACTTACAGTCGGACCAATGACGGTTTGCAGCTGCTAAGCGTTTGGCGTCGTGCCGATGGCCGCGTCAAGCGCTCGACCGGGCGGGCGAAGTTGGCGGACGATGCCACGCAATCACGCTTCAAGATTTCCTACTCTAGCTCCGTACTCGACGTGATGCCGTTTGTTTGGTCGGATTACACCATCATCGATGTCGCTGATGACTACAGCACCGCTATCGTGGGCGCGGCTGATCGCAAGCATTTGTGGCTACTGTCACGCAACTCCACCGTCGGCGAAGCTGCGCGACAAGACTTTTTGAATAAAGCGCGCGCCCAGGGATTTGATACCAGCGCGCTGGTCTATACGCGGCATACGCCTCGAGACACTGCTCCAGAGCGAAAGTCGGTTGATGAATCAATGCCCACCGGGCATTTCACTTGAGGAGTAACACGCTATGTCACTACTAATTCGCGCGGCCGTACTAGGTGGTTTGGCTTATGCCGTGTCCCGTGCCGTGCGCACCAGCCGGCAGTCGATCGACTCATCACGGTTCGATGCGCGCCGGCTCGCGCGCGCCTCGACTGACGATCTGGATGAAACTGCAGACGAAACGTGGCCGACATCAGAGCAATTATCCACAAGCCGGCTCTAGAAAATGCGGTGTGAAAATGGGGACGTTGGTCCCCATTTTTTATTCAGGACAGCTCTTACTTCTTGTTTCGAGATCCGCTCATCGTGTCGCGATCAGATCCACTGCAGGAAGCCGGTGAACTGCCCGACCCGGAAGCCGGCGTTCCCTGCGGCCGATTGCCCTGCTGATTTGTTTTCGACGAACTATCGGTTCCGTATTGCGTGTCCAACGTGCCGCGACGGACTTTCTCGTCGGACTGTTCACCAGCCTGGTTCATCTCCGGTGATTCGTTATCGTCGTCCTGGGCAGACGACTGTGCTTGGTTGGTCTGGCCACGCTGCGATCCTTGCTCGTTGTCGCGCTTGCCCGACTGATCACCGGAAGATCGCTGCGCGCCCGAACCCTGATCTGATTGACGCGCACCAGGCTGACCTTGAGAACCCGGGCGATTTCCCGGCTGGCCCTGAGCGTTTTTACCACCTTGCTGGCTTGGATCGTTTCGGTGTTGTCCTTCACTTTGTTGCTGGTTACCTTGTTGCGGCTGTTGCTGATTCTGCTTCGTCGTCATATGTGTGCTCCTATGTAAAAGCTAGTAACCGGTGCGCGTCGGGTCTCTCAAGACTCGTACGGCCCGTACAGTTCATCCGCAAGCGTTATGCCCATGCCACTGCCACCGGTTTGCGGGTTAGGAACGCGTTTTGCCGCGCGATTTATCGATGCTCCATAGCTACTGGCACATTTGGCAGCGATGAATACCGTAGCAAACACTGACAGCGAACTTCGTTGCGGAACGAGTTGGCTGACGCAGCTGGACTCAGCGGGCCGCAGCGAATTATTGACCGCTCTGCTCGGTCGCTTCAATCACGATCTACGCACCCCTCTGAACACTATTCTGGGTTGGAGTCACCTATTGCAAAAGGGCGGACTCGACGCCGAGCGGGCCAAGCACATCGCTGATGTCATTGCTCGCAATTCGCGGGATCAAACGCAACTGCTGGAAGAGTTTGTCGACGACGGGCGCGCCATATTGGGTGCGTTGCAACTGCAGATTGTGCCGCTGCGACTCGACGACCTCATCAAGCACTCTGTCGAGCGTCTCGGCAACTTGCTTACGTTGCATGGCGTGTTGTTGGAATCCAGATTGGCAGGCGCCGACGTCCCCGTAGACGGTGACCTCCGCCGGCTGGTGCGGCTGATATACCGCCTGCTGGCGACCGTCGCACGGCGTGCCCGCGAAGCATCGACGATCGAACTCAGCAGCGCAATCGACGGGGGGCATTACGAACTGTCGATTTCGGGATCTGTGTACGAGCCCGATTGGTCGGAAGCTGCATTGCTGGATTTACGGATCAGCACGTTGGTGGCGGCGCTGCACAACGGCGAGTTGCGAGTGGGCGCAGACGCCACGCGCCCGTGTATTCAGCTGCGTTTGCACCATCAAGCCTGATACGCATGGCATTTGCTGGTCTTCCGATAGGTGCAATGAAAAACGGGAGACGTAGTAATGCCGGATAGCACTCTTGATTTAAGCGGTGCGACACCGCCGGTGGCTGGTAAAGGCCATGGCACCAGCGCACTTGGCCCGAGCGACACGTCGGATAGTGGCAGCGACATGCAAGGCCCGGGCATCTATGAGCGCGATGCAGAAATTCTCAACCTGGACACGATGGCTGCAGATGACGTTGCCCACGCGCCCGGCGCGGGCCGTGACGTTGGCGACGCAAATCTCGACAGCGACAGCGACTCTGGTGGCACCGGCGAGCGTGCCAGCGCAGGCCGTGACACAGACGTCGAAGCAGGCAGCGATATCGCGCCGGATCGGGTGCTGGGGACGGATGAACCAGTACCGCAGGATTTTCTGGACCGCCTTGCCATCGATGACGAATCGGAAAACGACGACGACGAGGAATAGCGTCAGCAGACGTTCAGCGACAGAGGTTGCGACAATTCTCCGCTAGTTAAGTCGCTCGTTGCCGACGAGCTCGTTTTCTTCTTCCTCATCTTCTTCTTCGTTATCGGCGTGCTCATCTACCATCTCACGGCACGCTTCGGCGCAATCCTGGCACGCCGACACGCAGTCTTCCATATCACCGAGCTCCTCGCACTCGTCGGAACACTCATCGCACACTTGAGCACACACATCGCACAGGGTGGGATGCCAGCCCGAGTTGAGGGACATCAACTCGGCAGCGGTACGGCATACAGTGGCGCACGCCAGCAGCATCGAAATATGGCCCGCCTCAGCGTGCGCGCCGCCGAGCGTGAGGCAGTGTTCGACGTGCTGCAGACACACCCTGCTGCATTCATTGCAGGCGTCGATGCAGGTTGCGATCGCGTTGTCGGCTTCCTCGCCATGAGACGTTTTCATCTGACCCTCCGGTAGTGCGCACTTCGACGAGCGCGAATTGCAGCAATGCAGTTCAGCACGGCATGTGCCCGTAGGCGTACGCGTCGCTCAAAGCGTTCAATACGGGTGGTAATCCCGCGCTGCTTTGTCAACAGCTACCACGCCCGTAGCCTTATTGTTTCGCTTCATGATCCATGAGATAGAACGAGTAGCCGCTGAACGCATGATTGCGGGCGCCAAGGCGGTGGCAGTGGTGTTCATTAGCACGGCCGTGGCGGCGCTGTTGCAGTACGGCCTGGTATCGCCAACCATGGTCAATCCGGCGCCCAAGTTAATACTGGTGCTGGCTATTCTGGCGAGTGCGGCGTACGGCGGCTGGCTGCCAGGAATATTGTCGACCGCGCTATGCGTCAGCATCGCTCTGGAGACCGGCGAAGTTCTTTCTGCACCCCTGACAATAGAAGGTGCGGTGCCGGTGGCGTTGCTGGCGGTGGTCGGCGTGGTCGCTTCGGCGTTGTCCGAAGAGCTGCATCGCGCCAGACGCAGAGTCGAGCGGCGCCAACTGGCCTTGCAAAAAGAGATCGCTGAACGGCGCGCGAGCGAAAAGAGACTCACCGACAGTGAAGCTCGCTTTCGCGAGCTGGCAGAGTCGCTGCCGGACATCATGTTCGCCACCGATGCTAGCGGCGTCAATATCTACACCAATCGTCGCTGGTCCGACTACACCGGATTGCCGCGAACATCGGACAATGAAGCGCAACGCCCGTGGAAGGATGCGATTCATCCCGACGACTTCGAGCGCGTTCGCAACTTGTGGCAATCCGCCCTCGCTAGGGCAGCGCCGTACGAAGCTCGACACCGGTTACGCAGCTTCGATGGCACCTACCGCTGGTTCATGGCGCGTGCGTCACCCGTCAAACGCAGTGGCGATGCAGCGCCGCGCTGGTTCGGCGTGGCGACCGACATTGATGCGCAGATGCGCGCCGAGGAATCACTGCGCGATCGCGAGGAGCAGCTGAGACTCGCGCTCGAATCAACCGGCCTTGGCGTATTTGAAATCGAATTGTCGACGCAGCGCCTGATCTGGTCGGACCGCTGCCGTTCAATCTTCGGCTACTCGCCTAATGAAGCGTTGTCCTATCGCAAGGTGCGCAACGCGATTCACCCGGACGATCGCCGCCGCGTCGTAGCAGCGATCAACCGATCGCGCGACGCTGCGGGCCCGGGTGAGTTTTCTTTGGAGATGCGGATTGCACACACCGACGGGTCGGAACGCACCGTTGCCGCGCGCGGTCGTTCATTTTTTTTGGCCGACGGCGGGCTTGAAACCGCAGTCCGGTGCATCGGCACAATGCTCGATATGACCGCGCACCGTGAGGGCGAGCGCCAGTTGCACGACAGCGTTGCCGATCTGCAGCGCGCAGAACGATCGCTGCGCGAAGCCGACCGCCGCAAAGACGAGTTTCTAGCGGTACTGGCGCATGAGCTGCGCAACCCACTGGCGCCAATTCGAAGCGCTTTGCAGCTGATGGGCAGCACGGATAACACACAGACACTGGCGTACGCGCGTGAGGTGCTTGATCGACAGGTCGCAATGATGGTGCGGCTGATCGACGATCTGCTCGACGTCGGGCGCATCACCTCGGGCAAGCTGGCATTGCGTCGTGAACATGTCGCGCTGCAAACGGTGCTCGATGCTGCGCTCGAAACGGCGCGCCCGATCATCGCAGGACGCAGCCAAAAACTGAAAGTTGCAGTGCCAAGCACCCCGTTGATGCTTTACTGCGACCCGGCGCGCATCAGTCAGGTGCTGAGTAATTTACTGAACAACGCTGCACGCTATACGCCGCCGCTGGGCAGCATCGCGTTAACCGTCGAGGCTGATGCGGCCGAGGTCGCGATACGCGTAAGCGACGAGGGCATCGGAATCGCGCCGGATGTGATCGCCTCAATTTTCACCATGTTCTCGCAAGCCGGCGCCAACCCGGGCGAGGGCAACGCCGGGCTCGGGGTCGGGTTGCCGCTGGCGCGTGCCCTCACGGCGCTGCACGGCGGAAGTATCCAAGCGCACAGCGCAGGTATCGGCACGGGGACCGAACTGATTGTCCGCTTGCCGCGGTTCGACGGTTTTGCCGACGAACACGACTCAGAAAGCGGGTTGGTTGACGCTGGCAATAATTCAAAGGTCGCAGCCGCTACGGTGTGTCGGCGCGTGCTTGTCATCGATGACAATCTCGATGCCGCTGAATCACTGGCCGCATTGTTACGCGTTGCGGGACACGAGGTGCAGGTAGGCCACGATGGAATTCAGGCGTTACAGCTAGCCGAACAGTTTCGTCCCGAAGTGATCCTGCTCGATGTCAGCATGCCAAAGATGAACGGACACGAAGCCACGCGGCGGCTGCGCGCGACCGAATGGGGCAAGCTGATCTACGTCATAGCACTGTCGGGCTTCGGCCAGGAGCACGATCGCGCACGATCGCTCGCCGCAGGCTGCAACGCACATTTCACCAAGCCTTTGGCACCCGATGAGCTGGAACGCGCGCTGGCCGGCGCCTCATCATTGACCCTTCACTGACCCGCTACCGCTCCAGCCTGGAATATCTGCGATGCGTACCGGCAACTCGCAAACGCGCTTGCCGGTCGCGTGAAAAACTGCGCTGGTAAATGGCCGCTGCGGTGCCTGCATTGCCGAGCTCGCCCAAATCTTTAACCCCGGCAGGATTGACGAGGGTGTCGACTTCCGGCACTCGCGGATTTGCGCGCCATTCGTCGCGCGCCCTTCGCATTGGACATCAAGCGACCCGTGGGCGATGGGGCGTATAAACAAGCCTCGTGCGCAAGCAACCTCGCATGGCATATCGCTTGCATTACGTGCTATCGAAGTGAGATGAGACCACGCCGTAAGGACGCTTATGAGAAAACTGATAGTGATGGCTGTTGCAGGTTTCCTCTGGAAGAAGTTTCGTTCTCGCCTATCGACTCGACGCTGGGCCCATCCAACATCAAAGTAGTCGCTAGCAAGCCAAGGCCGTGTGAGCAAGCCTAAACCTTCTTGTCGTATCGAGCACGACACCTTCGGCGACATCGAGGTCGCGAGCGATTGCCTGTGGGGCGCGCAAACGCAGCGCGCGCTGCACCACTTCGCGATCTCCGACGAGCGCATGCCGCGCGAGCTCATCCTCGCGCTGGCACTGGTTAAACGCTCGGCGGCGCTGGTCAACTCAGAGCTCGGCATTGTCGACGCGTCGCATGCGACCGCCATCGTCGCTGCGGCCGACGAAGTGATATCCGGTGAGCATGCCGATCAGTTTCCATTATCGCTGTGGCAAAGCGGCTCCGGCACACAGACCAACATGAACATGAACGAGGTTCTGGCCAATCGCGCCTCGGAACTTCTTGGCACAGTGCGCGGAGTCGGCCGCGCGGTGCACCCAAACGATGAAGTCAATATTGGCCAGTCAACCAACGATGTTTTTCCCACTGCAATCAACGTCGCCGTTGCTAAAGCATTGCGTGAGCGGCTGTTGCCGGCACTATCGAGCTTGCACAGGACCCTGTCCGACAAAGCATCCGAGTTTGACCGCATCATCAAGATCGGGCGTACGCATTTGCAAGACGCGACGCCGTTGACGCTCGGACAGGAATTTTCCGGCTACGCGGCCCAGCTCGACTTTGCGCACGGCGCAATTGAACATGGAATTGATAGCCTGATGGCACTTGCAATCGGCGGCACCGCAGTAGGAACCGGCGTCGCGACGCACCGGGAGTTTGGAACCCGGGTTGCTGCGCACCTCGCGGGAGCCACACGGTTGCCATTCGTTTCAGCGCCCAACAAGTTCGCAGCGCTCGCAGCCAGCGACTCCCTGGTTTTTGCGCACGGCGCTGTGAAGACGCTGGCAGCGGCCCTACTGAAAATCGCCAACGATGTGCGCCTGCTTGCCAGCGGGCCCCGCTCCGGTATCGGTGAAATCGCGCTGCCGGAAAACGAGCCTGGCAGTTCGATCATGCCGGGCAAGGTCAATCCGACGCAAAGCGAAGCGATGATGATGGCATGCATGCAAGTGTTCGGGCACGATGTCACGATCAACTTCGCAGGTGCGTCTGGCAACTTCGAACTCAACGTGTGCCGGCCGGTGTTGGCCCACAACGCACTGTCGAGCGTACGGCTGCTGACAGATGCCATGTCGAGCTTCGACCGCCACTGCGCAGCCGGGATCGTTGCGCGGCCCGAGCGAATTGCGGACATGGTCGAGCGCTCGCTGATGCTCGTGACTGCTCTTGCGCCCCACATCGGGTACGACAAATCAGCAGCAATTGCACAGCGCGCGCATCAAAGCGGGACCACGCTGCGCGAAGC
>JACCZX010000320.1 GCA_013695705.1 Burkholderiaceae bacterium
GTGCTCTTGATGACCACGACGTGATAGCCGGACTTGGCGGCGAGCGCCGCGCCGATCTGCCGCGAAACCTGCTCGATGAAGCGCAGATCGATCGCCATTCCGTCGAACGGCGTACCGACCGCGATCAATGTCAGCTCCGTGTCTCGCACCGCGGCTTCGAGGTCAGTTGTCGCGCGCAGGCGCTTACCGGCGTTCTTCTCGAGCAGCGCCTGCAGACCTCGCTCGAAGATCGGCGATTCCCCGCGATTCACACGCTCGACCTTCTCGCGATCGACGTCCACGCAGATGACGTCATGACCCTTGTCGGCCAGACAAGTGCCGCTCACCAGACCGACGTAGCCGGTGCCGATAACAGAAAGCTTCATTACGCGTCTTCAGCGACGCGGTTGTCGCGATACCAGAGCAGCGAGCGTTGCAGCGCTTGATCGAGGGTGATCTTTGGATCGAAGCCCAGATGCGCGCGCGCTTTTGCGATCACCGGGCAGCGCCGGCCGGGATTGTCGACTAGATAGTCGCCATCGGCCGGCAGCTTATGTATCACCTAGCCGCGGTAGCCGAACAGCTCGCGCGCCAATCTCGCGACCCGATCCGCTAGCTCGGCGACGGAAATTTCCGGCGACTCGACGCCGATGTTGTACGCCTCACCCACATGACCGCGCACTAAAATTTTGTAGTAGCCGATCACTGCGTCTGCGACATAGCAGAACGTGCGCCTGGGACCACCGTCGGAGAGCATGACTATGTCACGGCCGGCAAGGACATCGCGCGCGAAGTCCGGCAGCACGCGCCGATCGCTGATCTTCAGCCCCGGTCCGATATTGTTGAACGGACGCGCTGTCTTCGCCGGCACACCGTGCTGGCGCGCGAAGTTCACGCATAGCGTTTCACCATAGCGCTTCGACTCGTCGTAGCACGCACGCGGCCCCGTGCACGAAACGCTGCCGCGATAGGTTTCTGGCGTGGGGATATCGTCCGGCGTCGGGTCGCCGTAGATCTCGCTCGACGAGAAGAAGAGGAACCCGTCGAGCGGCTTGCCGCGGTCGCCCTGCCGCCGCGCGTATTCGAGCAGCGTGCGCACGCCATTCACGTTCGCATCCATCGTCTCGATCGGGTATTGGCGATAGTAAGTGGGCGAAGCGATCGAGCCGCCATGCACGATGTAGTCGAAATCGCGGATATGGTGAGGCAGCGGATCGGTGATGTCATGCCGCACGAGGGTGAGGTTCGTGTCGCTCGATAGATCCGAGAGCCAGCTCGGCATTCCTCGCGAGTAGTTGTCGTAAACGGTGACCTGGACTGGCGGTCGCGCGCGCCCTATGCGGTTGGCGTGCAGAACCGACTGAACGAGGTAATAACCGAGAAAGCCGGCACCGCCGACGATCAAGAGCTCCTTTCCCGCCATCGCGCTTAACTCAGCGCCTAGGTTGTCGCAGATGTAATCGAGATCGGTCTCAACGACTTCTTTCGCGCTCTTCATCACAGTCTCTACGAAAACACTTTCACGGCTGGGATCGGCACAACCCACTGGCCTCCCCAGTCGCGCAGGTAGGCGGTGTATTTCATCACCTCGTCCGCAATGTTCCAGGGAAGAATGAGCAGATAGTCTGGCTTGGTCTCGCGGATCATTTCAGGTGCATGTATCGGGATGCGCACGCCCGGCAGATACTTGCCCTGCTTGTACGGGTTGCGATCGACCAAATAGTCGACGAAGTCCGTGCGGATGCCGCAGTAGTTGAGCAGCGTCACACTTTTGCCCGGCGCACCGTAGCCGACGATGCGCTTCCCGCGTCGCTTGGCGTCGATCAGAAATTCGAGCAGCTGCGCCTTGGTCGCCCTGACCTTGTCCGCGAACAACGAGTAAATGTCGAGCCTGCCCAGGCCGGCGCGCGCCTCACGCTCTCGGAGCTCGCTTACGCGCGCGCCGACTGCCTTGGAGGCGTCAGCAGTGCGGCGCGCGAAGATCCGCAGCGAGCCGCCGTGATTCGCGATTTCCTCCACATCGAAGAGAGTCAGCCCGTGCGCCGCGAAGACGCGCTCGACGGTGGTGAAGTTAAGGTACGAGAAGTGCTCGTGGTAGATGGTGTCGAACTGATTCAGCTCCATCAGCCGCATCAAGTGCGGGAACTCCATGGTGATCACTCCGCCATCCGCGAGAAGAATTGCCATTCCGCGAACGAAGTCGTTTAGATCGGGCACATGGGCAAGCACATTGTTTCCGAGCAGCAGGTCGGCCTTGCCGCGCTCCGCCACGACTTCGTGCGCCGTCGCCACGCCGAAGAATTTCACCAGTGTCGGAATTCCCTTCGCCACCGCGGCGGCCGCCACGTTCGCCGCGGGTTCTATGCCGAGCGCCGGAATTTCCCTGGCAACGAAGTGCTGCAGCAGATACCCGTCGTTGCTGGCGATTTCGATTACCAGACTCTTCGCGCTTAATCCGAGATTCGAGATCATTGCCTCGCTGTAGATGCGAGCACTCTCGACGAGCGCGTCGATGTACGACGAAAAGTACGCATACTCGGTGAAGATGCGTGCCGGGCTCACGTACTCCTCAAGCTGGATCAGAAAGCACTGGTCGCAAATGCGGACGTGCAGCGGAAAAAACTCCTCGCTCAAATGGAGTGACCGAGGCTCAACTATCGTTTGGCATAGTGGCGACATGCCCAGATCGACCAACGTATGCACCAACGGTGCTGCGCAGAATCGGCACGGCGGCGCAGGCGAGCTCGCCGCGGGGGAAATGAACGGCATTTGCTGTGGAGAGGCGGACGATTGCATCGGCGACTAGACGATGAGGAGCTTGCGCACATGGAAGGCTTCGGCGTAACCGGCTGGCGCGCAGCATTCCATGCCGCGGATGCGCATCAGCCCCATGAATAGTTCCGGATCAAACCATTGACGCGAGCTCTGAGATACGAAGTGGCGTTCGATCAGTTCGCACTTACGCCGCGCGACCTCACGCTTGAGTGGCACAAACACGCCAGGCTGTCCAAGATCCCCGTCGTACTTGGGAATCTCATACTCCAGGATCAGATGGTTGCGAAACGTATTCCAGGTGAGTTCCGACAGAAGCCGGTGATCCTGGTGCAGGTCATGCCGGTAATGGGTGAAGACGATATCGGGCGCAGTCGCCTTCAATGTTTCGAACGTGCTCTTTATGGCGGCGCCGTTGTACGGAAAGACCGACTCGGCAAAATCCAGCGTGCGGACATCCCGCTCGGCGGCGTTAACGAGGAACTCATCGGCACTCGCCTTGGCCTCCGTTGCGCGCTCTCCTACTGCGCTGAAGACAACCCAGGTCACGCAACTGCCAGGATACTGGGCGAGAAGCGTCAGCACCGCTCCGCCGCAACCAAGTTCAATGTCGTCGCTGTGCGAGCCCAGGAACAGGAAACGCAGCGGAGACCCACCCGGTCGAGCGAGACTTAGCGGAAGCACGCGTCCCTCATGCGACTGCCAAGCAGCATATGTGCATGCCGCGATCGTACTTGACCTTACCTGTGTCGCATAAACGCCTACGCACCACGACCGGGAAGGCGCTGAAGCGCATTGTCGTGGCGCAAACTGGCACCAAATCCCCACGCACTGGCAAACCGCAGAAATAAGCGGCTTTGGTTCGACCGAGACATGATTCGATCAAGGGCTCGGCGTGCCATTGTCCCAACGTGGAATCGAATCGTTAACGCGGGCTGAGGCAGGCTCGATGCAGGAAGCACGTGCGCGTAACGCTCGAGGGCTTGCAAAACAACGGGCAAATTTGTGGCGCTTTGCCCGCAGCACGAATATATTGTTGGCGCGAGATCGTGTTGAGTGCTTCACCCACCATCAGTAAACCGCTATCGCGTCGGAGCGTTAGGAATTGTCGATGTCGGAAGCTTGCCTTGTCACTGTAGGGTTGCCCGTCTATAACTCGGAGCGGTACTTAAGGCAGTCGTTGGACTCGCTGCTGGCGCAGACCTTTGCCAATTTCGTGCTGGTTATCAGTGACAACGCATCGACCGACGGGACGGCGCAAATCTGCCGTCAGTACGCAGCGGCTGATGCGCGAATCAAGTACTCCCGCAATGAAACAAACATCGGCAGTCCGCGCAACTTCAATCGGGTGGCTGAGCTTGCCAACACTCGCTACCTGAAGTGGTCTACGGCCGACGACTTCCGGCAACCGACCTTTCTTGAACGCGCGTTGGAGGTCATGGAGCGCGATCCCACGATCGCGCTCTGTTATCCGCAGGCTGTTCTCATTGATAAAGACGGTCACAACCAAGAGCACTACGACGACGTCCTTCATCTCCTTCAAGAAGATCCGGCCGACCGCTTTCTGACGTTGCTGGATAAAATAAAACTGTCGCATCAACATCTTGGCTTGATCAGAATGTCGCACTTGCACCAGACTCACCTGCTTGGCGCTTATGTAGCTTCCGACATCACCCTGTTGGCCGAGTTGAGCTTGTACGGCAAGTTTTTCGAGCTGCCTCATCGACTTTACTTCCGGAGATTTCACCCGGACTCCAGCAGCTGGAAGCGCAGTGATGACGCGCACCAGGCGCGTCGATATCATGGCACCGGCGCCCAGCCCATCGGTTTCAACAAGTGGCACCGCTACCTGGGGCTGCTCGCAGGAGTGCGAAGATCTCCTCTTGCCCTACAGGCGAAGACACGCCTGTATCGCTATCTTTCAAGGCACATGATCTGGGACCGTCGCGACTTGGCCGCTGAACTCGTTGAATTCGGGAGAACTGCCTCGGGGGGCATTTTCTCGCGACGAAGAACAAATTGAGCTAGCAGACCAGCTTTACGTGTCTGCGGCCGTTCCTGCGCGAATTAATCTATGAGAAGAGAAATCGCGACAGGCGCCGCCTGGATGGTGCTTTTTCGACTGAGCGATCGATCGCTCGGCATCATCAGCACGGCAATTCTCGCTCGATTGCTGTTGCCGGCGGATTTCGGCCTGGTTGCAATGGCCATGTCCATCATCGGTCTGATAGAGCTGGCCACGGCGTTCAGTTTTGAGATCGCGTTGATCCAGAAGGCCAACCCGGACAGAGTTCACTACAACACCGCCTTCACCTTGAACGTATTGTTGGCCGCGGGTGGCGCTGTCTTGACCATCGGTCTTGCGAATCCCGCGGCGGGGTTTTATGGCGAGCCCCGGCTAGTCCCTGTCATGCTTGCTATCGGCGCTGCGTGGCTGATTTCGGGCTTCGAAAACATCGGGACGGTCAACTTCAGGCGCAACATGGATTTCGGAAGCGAGTTTCGCTTCCTCGCCTATAAACGCGTGATTTCGTTCGGCGTCACAATCGTCGCGGCGCTGATGCTCCGTTCCTATTGGGCGCTTGTGATCGGGATGGTCACGGGGCGAACTGCTGGCGTGATCTTGAGCTATCTCGTGGAGCCGTTCCGCCCGCGGCTTTCGCTCGCTGCAAGCCGGCAGTTATTTTCTTTTTCTGGATGGATGCTCGTTACCAACATAGCTGGCGCCGTCATTAGCAAGATCCCACTGTTTTTCGTCGGCAGAATGTTCGGTGCACAGACGTTGGGCGCCTACACCGTTGGCGCGGAAATCGCCCAATTGGCGCACACCGAGTTGGTCGCGCCGATCAATCGCGCCATGATCCCCGGATATTCTCGTCTCGCTGACGATCTTGATGCGTTTCGAAGGACTTGTATCGACGCTGCCGCGGGGATTCTGATTCTTGTGCTGCCAGCGAGTGTCGGCATCGCGATCCTTGCCGGCCCCATCGTTCGTGTTTTGCTCGGCGAGCAGTGGAACGAAGCAGTACCGGTAATTCAGGTTTTGGCGTTTTCGGGCGCAGTGAACGCGATAGTTTCAAACAACCATGCCGCTTATGTCGCATTGGGGCGACCCTACCTGTCTGCGGTGATTCTGCTCGCGCGCGTAGCCGTCTTGATTCCATTGCTGTTTCTACTTTCAATGCAATTTGGGCTTCTCGGAATTGTGTACGCCGAGTTCATCGCAGCAGCCGCCAGCCTTGTCATAAGCTATCCGCTCCTTTTCCGACAGTTGCGCATTCCGGTACTGGCGTACCTAAGGGGGCTATGGCGAACCATGCTCGCGACCGCCGTCATGGGTGTTTTAGTGCACCTATTGCTGCAGTCGTTTGAGAGTGATCAGGGTCTGGCGACAGCAATACGCGACATGATCACTGGAGTCGCGGTCGGTGTAGTGACGTACTGTCTTGTGCTGTGGGCCCTCTGGAGACTTTCTCGACGACCGGAGACGGCGGAAGTCGCGCTCGCCCGATACGGCATATCGGCTTGGCGCTCCTTCATGAATCGATTATCTATTTCAAGGCAAAACTGATTGCGCTCGTCCTCGCACAACCTCATCTAGGATTGAGGCGACAGTTTGTCCGAAACGCGACCAGCTGAATTGACTGACGGCGCGCTCCCTTGCAGCGTCTCCCAATCGGCGCGCAAGATCGCGATTCGCTAGCAAGACGTCTATCGAGCGCGCCACTTCGGCCGTGTCGAGCGGGTCAACGAGAAGTCCGGTAACTCCATCGACGACTGCGTCGTTGACGCCGCCCGAGCGGCCCCCAATGGATGGCGTCCCGCACGC
>JACCZX010000381.1 GCA_013695705.1 Burkholderiaceae bacterium
CAGCGGCCGCACGGCGTCGACGTGCAAGCGCCCGCCGAGATAGCGGCCGGTCAGTGTCGATGATTGTCGAAGCTCGTCGGGCGTTCCGTTGAATACGATCTCGCCGCCGCGTTCACCGGGACCGGGCCCCATGTCGAGCACGCGGTCGGCCGCAAGCATCACCTGCGGATCGTGCTCGACGACCACCAGAGAATTGCCGGCGTTGCGCAACCGATGCATGACCTCGACCACGCGGTGCATATCGCGCGGGTGCAGGCCGATCGACGGCTCATCGAGGACGAACAACGTGTTGACCAGCGAAGTGCCAAGCGCGGTCGTCAGGTTGATCCGCTGCACCTCGCCGCCCGATAGCGTGCGGCTCTGCCGATCGAGCGTCAGATAACCGACGCCAACGTCGACCAGAAACTTGAGTCGCGCGCGCAATTCGTCGAGCAGCATCTCGCTTGCTTGATCGAGCGGAGCCGGCAGCTGAACCAGATCGAAGAAGCGTTTGACGCGCTCGATCGGCAGCATCATCAGTTCGTGGATCGACAAGCCAGGGAGCGCGGTTAGATCAGCTTCGTTCCACGTCGCGCCGACCGGCTTGTATCGAACGTATTTACCGTCGCTGTCGAGGGCAGCGTTCGCCTCGTCATTGCCTCCGACACGCCATAACAGTGCGTCTGCTTTTAATCGCGCGCCTTCGCATACCGGGCACGGTGTGTACGAGCGGTAGCGCGACAGCAGCACGCGAATGTGCATCTTGTACGCCTTGCTCTCAAGCCACGCGAAGAACCGTTTGATGCCGTACCAGACACCGGGCCATGATTTTTTCCAGCTCTTCCAGCCGACGCCACCCTCGATCACCCAGTGGCGTTGCTCGGGAGTCAGATCGCGGTACGGCACATCGAGCGGGATGCCATTCTGCGCGGCGGACTTTTCGAGATCGCGCTGGCTCTCGATAAATGATTTGGACTGGAACGGTTTGATTGCACCGCCGCGCAGAGTCTTGCGCTCGTCCGGGACGACCAGGCCGTAGTCGACGCCGATGACGCGTCCAAAGCCGCGGCACGTCTCGCAGGCGCCGAGCGGCGAATTAAAAGAGAACGTACTCGGGTGCGGGGTTTCATAGCGAGTGTCGCAATCTGCGCAGTGCAGGTCGTTGCTGTAGCGCCAGGGCGCCGCAGCCGCTGCAGGTTCGGCAAAGTGCACGTCGACGCGTCCGCTGCCGAGCCGCAGCGCGCGCTCGATCGATTCAATCGCGCGCGAGCGCTCGATCGTCGAGACGCGAAAGCGGTCCGCGACAACGTCCAGCACTTTGCCGGCGCCTGCCGCGCGCTCGCGATGAATGCGCGTGTAGCCCTGCGCTACCAGATGGGCGCGGACTTCTTCCTCGCCGAAATTTTTTGGGACGGTAACGGCGAAGGTGACGACGACCTGTGGATCTCCGGCGGCACGCGCGCGCTATCAGATCAACGTAGACGCTGTCGGCGTTGTCGCGCCGCACACGACGTGCGCAGCTGCGACAGAAGAGCGTCCCGCCGCGCGCAAACAGCAGCTTCAAGTGGTCGTTCAACTCGGTCATGGTGCCGACCGTGCTGCGCGAGGTACGTACCGGATTGGTTTGATCGATCGCGATTGCGGGCGGCACGCCGTCAATGCGATCGACCGCAGGACGGTCCATCCGATCCAGAAACTGGCGTGCGTACGGCGAAAAAGTTTCGACGTACCGTCGCTGTCCTTCGGCGTACAGGGTGTCGAATACGAGCGAGCTCTTGCCCGAACCCGACACGCCGGTGACGACCACCAACTCACCGGTCGGAATGTCGATATCGAGATTGCGCAGATTATTTTGGCGGGCGCCGCGAATGCGAATCGCTTTGCCCGCCGTTGCGGACGGTGCAGACATCGTTCAGTTGGGGAAAGCCGCGGGAGCCGCAGCGAAGGACATCCGAAGTTTAGGCGAAGTCGACGCGCGGCGCCGACCGCCGCATGCGCTTACTGGCGTAGGGTTCGTCGGCGCGGCTCAAACGGCATAACGTGTACCGTGCGCTTTCGCACTGTCGACTGGGGAAAGCATGAAAACTGCATCCACGCTGAGCCTTCAATTACTGCAGGGTCTCTTTGCAGCGCTGGTATTAACGGCTTTGTGCGGCGTCGCGCGCGCAGACGAAACCTGCAACTCGCCGTATATGTCCGGCCTGATCAAGGGGCAGGAAGACTACGTGCACGTCTGGACACTCGGCGTCGAGGGCATGGGCGACGGCTTTGACAAGCTGGTGACGATCGACGCCAACCCGAGCTCGAAGACCTACGGAAAAGTAGTGCACAAAGTGTCGGTCGGCGGCCGCGGCGAGGCGCACCACATGGGATTTACCGACGACCGTCGCTACTTGTGGGCAGGCGGGCTGGACGACAGCAAGATCTACGTGTTCGACGTCGGCAGCAATCCCGCCAGACCGAAGCTGGTCCGGACGATCGCCGACTTTCCTGCCAAGACGGGTTATGTCGGGCCGCATACGTTTTACGCGATGCCCGGCCGCATGCTGATCGGCACGTTGTCGAACACCAAGGACAACGGTGGGGTCACCGGAATCGCCGTTTACAACAACAAGGGTGGGTTCGTCGCCAAGTACGACCTGCCGACCGGCAAGATTGGTGGGGTGCAGGGCGACGGCTATGGGTATGACATCGCGGTCAACCCCAGCAAGAATGTGATGCTGACGTCGAGCTTCACCGGCCGCGACAACTACATGCGGGATATCGGCGGCCTGATCAAAGACGAAGCCGCGATGAAGAAGTTCGGCAACACGATGGTGTTATGG
>JACCZX010000427.1 GCA_013695705.1 Burkholderiaceae bacterium
TTGCTGCTCAATCTGGAAGCCGTGCTGACAGCAGTGTTGGCATGGGTTGCATTCAGGGAACACGCGCATCGCAGAACCGTCATCGGCATGCTGCTGATCGTTGCCGGCGGCGTGGTGCTGTCGTGGCCGCGCGCGGACACCGCTTCCGGCTGGCTGGGTCCGCTGATGATAGCGGGCGCCTGTTTGTGCTGGGCGATCGACAACAATCTGACGCGCAAGATCTCCGCCGGCGACGCGCTGTTTATCGCCGCGGCCAAGGGGCTGGTCGCCGGCGCGGTGAACATCGGCCTGGCATCGCTGGCCGAGCCGCTGCTTCCCGCCTGGCCGTTGGTCATCGCCGCGATGATCGTTGGCTGGCTCGGATATGGAATCAGCCTGGTGCTGTTCGTCCTGGCCTTGCGCGGACTCGGTACGGCGCGCACCGGCGCGTACTTTTCGACGGCGCCGTACGTCGGTGCTCTGATCGCGATCGCCGTGTTTGGCGAATCGGTCGACCCGGCGTTAATGATCTCCGGTGCGTTGATGGCTGCGGGAGTGTGGCTGCATCTGACCGAGCATCATCAACATGAACACACGCACGAAGTCCTCGAGCACATGCACAGCCATGTTCACGACGAGCACCATCAGCATGCGCACGATTTTCCATGCGACGGTCGCGAGCCGCATTCGCATACGCACAGACACCAGCCGCTGACGCACCTGCACTCACACTTCCCCGATATTCACCATCGTCACCTGCATTAGTCGTGCTATGGAATGTGACAATGAATCATCAACAACAGCATTCGGGGTCTGCCGTTCGCGGTCGGGAAAGCGCGCTTGCCAAACATTCTTTGCTTCAGCGCATGCGTCTAAGGCGCGCCGTTTTGCTAAACACCTTCACAGCGAACGTACGCTGAAATTACATACACCTGACAAGGAGATTGCAATGGCACATCAACAGTTCGTCGAATGCATTAAAGCGTGTTACGACTGCGCCGACGCTTGTGATCACTGCTCGGTCGCGTGCCTGGCGGAAGACGATCCGAAAATGATGGCGCACTGCATCGAGCTCGACATGGATTGCGCGCAGGTATGCCGGCTGGCTGCAGCGTACATGGCGCGCGACAGCGAGTTCGTGGCGGCGATGTGCGGCGTTTGCGCCGACGTGTGCGAAGCGTGCGGCGAAGAATGCTCACAGCACGAGATGCAGCATTGCCAAGAATGCGCCGAGGCATGCCGCCGCTGCGCCAAGCTGTGCCGCCAGATGGCGTCGCATCAGTCTTCTGCCGGCAGAACGCAGCCCAGCCCGGCGCTTGCATAAAGAGTTTGTACGTTGCAATGAAATCACTACTCATGCGCGCTGACACCGCCGTTGCGCAGGCTCTCATTGGCCACTCGGCTGATGCTGTTCTACGCGGTGGGGTCAGCCCTGCTGTTACTCGCGCTTGAAACCGGCCTGGGATGCTGATTTCATGCGGGCCGTACGCGGTCACTAGGTCGCAAGCGCCGCACGCTTCTCGTGCTGCTTGCGCCACCCGTACCGGGTCACGCCCCGCGGCTTGTATACCGCCAGCACCGTTGCCACAAGCAGCACGAGCAGCGCGAGCACGGCGTGGATCATCGGCGATGCGTTGCGCACCGCTGCGAGATCGGCACCCGGATCCGCCGCCACGCCCGCCATGGCGAGAAATGTCTGCATGTAAATCAGCAGGATGATGGTGACCAAGACGCCTATCAACAGTTTGAACAGCACCCAGTAATGCCGGAACAGGCCCCACGTCGTGCCCAGCGCCTGGACGATTCCAGTCAGCAGCGAAGCTAAGGCCAGCGGGACAAGGACGAACCAGGCGGCAGGCTCCATCACTAGATAAGCGCCGCGCACCGTCTGCGCGTCCGAGCCGGTCAAGCCGATTACCGCGAGAGCGAGAAAGACAACGACCGCGCCTAACCAGCCGACCGAAAAGATGACATGCGCGGTGAGCGCGAGCTTGCGGAGGCGAGGTGGCAGCGTCATCCGTGGCCATCCTCGGGCAATACGTGGGCGCCAGTGTCCGCGGCCGATGCGTGGCGACCAGGGCCGTGGCCACCAGGGCCGCGGGTGACAAGCAGGATGACAAACAGCAAAACCACGGCGAGGACTATGACCCCGAACACTTTCACCCAGCGGGGTGTACCGGGGTAAGGGGGCAAGTCAGCCATGTCCGTCTCCTGTGTCGTGCGTGGTTGCCGGCTGTCATCACGACGGCAACACTTTATCGAGACAGTACGTCTATGTCAATGCATGTTGTCTCGGCATTAGCCGTAACGTATCCTGAAGTGATGCCAAAGCTGTGGAACAAGACGATCGAGGCGCACCGCCGGGCGGTGTACGACGCGACCCTGGACAGCACGGCGGCGCTGGTGACCCAGCAGGGACTGGCGTCGGTGACGATGTCGCAGATCGCCGAGGAGACCGGCATCGGACGGGCGACGTTATACAAATACTTCTCGAACGTCGAAGCGATCCTGGTCGCCTGGCACGAACGGCACGTCACCAGTCATCTCGAACATCTCGCCGAAGTTCGGGACCAGGCGGGCGACGCCGGCGAGCGGCTCGAAGCTGTGCTCGAAGCCTACGCACTCATTTCCCACGAGCGCCACGACACCGAACTCGCGGCGCTCGTGCATCGCGGTGAGCACATCACTCGAGCGCAGCAGCAGCTCAGCGCCCTTATCCGCGGCCTGCTAAACGAGGGCATAGCCACCGGCCACATTCGGAATGATGTCGCGCCCGACGAACTTGCGAGCTACTGCCTGCACGCCCTCACAGCAGCCAGCCGCCTGCCGTCCAAGGCCGCAGTGCGCCGGCTCGTCGCAGTCACTCTGGCTGGATTGCACGCGCCGGGCGATCGACGACGATCCGATACTCGCCGTGGCCGATAGCGGCCGCGGTTGGCGGCCTGACTCTTATCCGGGTGAATTCAATTCGATCAAGTCAGCAACTGCCGCCCAACGCTGCGCATGCAATGGTGACAATTTACTTTGCGCATTCCGTAGACGAAACTCTTTTGTCTTTGACTTTTATTGACGCGGCGCACATCGCAAAGCGCGATTGCGGTCGTCCGTTGCGGCGGTTCCGCAGCAGTCGGATCAATGACAATCCGATGCCGCTGCCGAGGTAAAGCAATCTGGTGAGCAAAATTGGCGAAACATCACCGACCAACTGCTCCGCGAAAGGCGTGCTGGCGCCAAACAACGGCTGCCGCGTCAATGCAGCGATGACGGGAGCTCGAAGCGAAGCACAAGCGCGCGTCCTCTAGCAAATCTTGCCGTGGCTTGAAATCGACATTGGGATGGAATAATGCGGTGGCATTCAATCGAGATACCCATGAGAGATCGCCAGATACGGACAGCGCCTGCTTTCGTTATTTTGCTGTTAGGCCTAACAATGCAAGTTCACGGCGCCACCAGGACAGTCGATTTTTCCAGCGATGCTGTCGGACAGCCTCCGACAGGTTTCGAGTTCTTCCACACCAAGAAAATCGGTTCGCCAGGCAAATGGATCGTCGAGACCGATGGAAGCGGAAAGTACGTGAGTCAAACAGAAGCCGATTTCACACGCGCTCGATTTCCCGTCGCTGTGCTGACGGGTGTCACTGCCGCCGACGTCGACCTTTCGGTTCGGTTCAAGCCTGTCGGAGGTCGTGTTGATCGAGCCGCGGGACTCGTCTGGCGCTTTCGCGATGAGGACAACTACTACCTCGTTCGAGCGAACGCACTCGAAAACAATGTGGTGCTGTACAAGGTCGAAGGTGGAAACCGAACTGATCTTCCGGTCAAAGGCGAAGGCCGCACCTATGGCAAGAAGGCCCCGGTGCCGACCGGTCAGTGGAGCACGC
>JACCZX010000429.1 GCA_013695705.1 Burkholderiaceae bacterium
ATCGGATAGTTGCCGATCTTGGCCGGGATCGCCTTGTTGTCGACATCGGGCGCGGCGACGAGCAGGTTGTCGCGCTTCAGGACTTCGAATGCATCGGGAGCCGACGCCCAGAACACGTCGGGTCGCTGTCCGGCCGCGGTTTCGCGCACGAATGCGATGCCGGCTACCGTGCTCTTGTTCAGTATCTCGATCTTGATGTCCGGATTCGCTTTCTCGAACGCGGCCTTGTACGTCGCGGTCAGCTCTTTCGGAAAAGAAGTGATAACGGTGACGGTGCCGGCGTGACTTGCGGTCACAGACATCAACGCGGCGATTACTGCACTGCGCAGCGCGAACGATGGAATCATCAGGATCTCCTATTTTGCGGCGATTCTCGCAGAAGCCGGGCAACAGGACCGGCTGCCGCGCTGCGCTGCGACATAATGGATAGAATGCCTTGATTCGCCGAAGGAGAGGGCAAACATGGCAACGTCCGTTCGCCTGATCAAGAAGTATCCAAATCGCCGGCTTTACGACACGCAAACCAGCACGTACATCACGTTGGCTGACGTGAAGCAGCTGGTGCTCGAGCAAGAGAATTTCAAGGTGATCGATGCGAAGTCAAACGATGATTTGACGCGCCAGATTTTGCTGCAGATCATTCTTGAGGAAGAGGCGGGTGGTGTGCCGATGTTTTCGGCGCCGATGTTGTCGCACGTCATTCGGTTCTACGGCAACGCGATGCAGGGGATGATGGGCTCGTACCTGGAGAAAAACATCCAGGCGTTCATCGACATTCAGGGCAAGCTGCAGGAGCAGAGCAAGACGTTTTACGAAACCAACAAGATCGGCCCGGAGATGTGGACGCAGTTTGTCAATATGCAGGCGCCGATGATTCAGTCGATGATGTCGAGCTACATTGAACAATCGAAAGAGGTGTTCGTGCAGATGCAGGAGAACATGCAGAAACAGGCACGCTCGATGTTCACGAGCTTTCCGGGATTCACCGGCGACAAGAAGTGAGCGCGGTTTTGCGATGACGGCAGCAATCGCGGAGCGCACGTCGCGCACGCTTACCAAGCGATGGCACGCTCCGTCGGTGGGCTTTGTGTCTCTGGGTTGCCCGAAGGCGCTGGTTGACTCGGAATTGATCATCACGCAGCTGCGCGCTGAGGGGTACGCGACCAGCGCGAGCTACGCTGACGCCGATCTCGTGATCGTCAACACGTGCGGCTTCATCGATGCTGCAGTCAAGGAATCGCTCGACGCGATCGGCGAGGCGCTCGCCGAAAACGGCAAGGTCATTGTCACCGGATGCCTGGGAGCGAAGAAAGTCGGCGAGCAGAACCTGATAGCCAAGGTGCACCCGAAGGTGCTTGCGGTCACCGGGCCGCACGCCGCCGGTGAAGTCCTCGATCACGTGCACAGACATTTGCCGCGACCGCACGATCCGTACGCAGACCTGGTTCCGCCGGCCGGCATCAAGCTAACGCCGCGTCACTATGCCTATCTGAAGATTTCCGAAGGCTGCAACCATCGCTGCAGCTTTTGCATCATTCCTTCGATGCGGGGTGACTTGGTATCGCGGCCGATTGGCGATGTGGTGCGGGAGGCTGAAGCACTGCTCAGGCAGGGCGTGCGCGAATTGCTGGTCATTTCGCAGGACACCAGTGCATACGGCGTGGACGTCAGATACCAGCTCGGCTTCGTCGGTGGCCGTGCGGTACGCACGCGCATGGCAGAGCTAGTGACCGAGCTTGGACAGCTCGCTCGCACATACGACGCATGGGTACGGCTGCATTATGTGTATCCGTATCCGCATGTCGACGCAGTCGTCCCGCTAATGGCAGATGGCGCTGTGTTGCCGTACCTCGACGTGCCGTTTCAGCACGCGCACCCGCGTGTGTTGAAGTCGATGAAGCGGCCGGCATCGGGCGAGAAAAATATCGAACGAATTTGCGCGTGGCGCGCGGTCTGCCCAGACATCACGATTCGCTCGACGTTCATTGCGGGCTTCCCCGGGGAGAGCGAGGCAGAGTTTGAATACCTGCTCGAGTTTTTGCGCGAAGCGCAGCTTGATCGCGTCGGCTGTTTCGCTTACTCGCCGGTCGAGGGCGCTGCGGCGAACGCGTTGCCCGGCCAGTTACCCGAAGCCGTGCGCGAGGAGCGGAGGGCGCGGCTGATGGGCCAGCAGCAGCAAATATCGGCACGGCGTTTGCAGCGAAAAGTCGGCACCGTGCAAAAAGTATTAGTAGACGAGATCACTGCGACGGCCGTTATCGGGAGGACGGCCGCTGATGCGCCCGAGATCGACGGTGTGGTTGAAATTGTCAAGGGCCGTCGTAAATGGAGCGTCGGTGAATTCGTCGACGTACGAATCATGTCGGCTACCGAGCACGATCTGCAAGGTGTCGGAGCGCCTTGAACCAACTGGTGTGCGTGCGCGTCTGATCTGGGTTCGCGGCCGCTTTTACGGAGAGTTGCAATGAGACAGGTGGTGGTCGTCGGCGGTGTTCGTACCGCCATCGGAACATTTGGTGGCAGCCTGAAGGACATGCCGCCGACCGAACTCGGCGCCCTGGTAGTGGCGGAAGTGTTGAAGCGCGCGCAGGTGCAAGGCGATGAGGTCGGACACGTCGTGTTTGGGCACGTGGTCAACACCGAGGCGAAGGACATGTATCTCGGCCGGGTTGCTGCGCTCAAAGGCGGCATTGCTCAGAGCACGCCGTGCCTGACGCTGAACCGGTTATGTGGCAGCGGCTTACAGGCGATCATTACTGCCGCGCAATCGATCATGCTTGGCGATGCGGATATCGCGATCGGCGGCGGCGCCGAAAACATGTCGCGCGGGCCGTACATTTTGCCAACTGGGCGGTTCGGTCAGAAAATGGGTGACTTTAAAGCGATCGATATGATGACTGGCGCGCTGCACGACCCATTTGATGCGATTCACATGGGTGTAACCGCGGAGAACGTCGCCACCAAATGGGGAATCACGCGCGACGATCAGGACCAGCTCGCAGTCGAAAGCCATCGGCGAGCGGCGCACGCGACCAAGGAGGGCCGCTTTAAGAGCCAGATCCTGCCGGTGGAAATCAAGGGGAAAAAAGGCGCGACGATGTTCGAGATCGACGAGCATTTTCGCGACGGTGCCACGCTTGCCGACATGGCCAAGCTAAAACCTGTATTTGCGAAAGAAAATGGGACAGTAACCGCGGGCAATGCGTCAGGGATCAACGACGGCGCCGCTGCGGTTGTGCTGATGGAGCGCAGCGTTGCTGAAAAGCGCGGCATCAAGCCGATGGCGAGATTAGTGAGTTACGGGCACGCCGGCGTTGATCCGAAATACATGGGAATCGGTCCGGTGCCATCTACCAGAAAAGCGCTCGAGCGTGCGGGGCTCAACGTTTCCGATCTCGATGTCATCGAAGCCAACGAAGCGTTTGCCGCGCAGGCGTGCGCGGTCGCCAAGGATCTCGGTTTTCCGTCTGACAAAGTGAACCCGAACGGCAGCGGAATTTCGCTCGGGCACCCGATCGGTGCGACCGGCGCCATCATCACCATCAAAGCGCTGTATGAGCTCGAGCGTGTTGGTGGTCGTTACGCGCTTGCAACGATGTGCATCGGCGGCGGGCAGGGCATCGCTGCGGTGTTCGAGCGAATCTGATTCGCTGCAACGATGAGCGACTCCGGCTTTTCGCGCGTGCGTCGCCGCCTGGTGCTGGCCACCGGCGCTGGCCTATGTTCGACGCTGGTCAAACGCGCTGACGCAGATGAAAAAACAGATACTCCCGAAGCTCGCTTGCGTGAGCTGCTGAGCGAGCGCCGGTCGCTACGCCTGTTTCGCGGAACCGAGCATGTTGAAGCGACATACTGGACGGCGGACGGCGGCTACAACCGCGATGAGTACCTGAATGTCTGCTGGCTGATGCGCGACTTGCAGGCAGATCGCGTTTTCCCGATGAACCGGGGTCTGCTCGATGTGTTGTGCGGTGTGCAAGCCTGGTTGCTTCGCACCGGTGTGACTGCGCCGCTGCGCATTCATTCGGGCTATCGAACGCCCAAAACGAACCGACAAACCGAGGGCGCCGCCCTTGATTCGCGGCATTTGGTGGGCCGTGCCGTCGATATCAGCGTGGCTGGCGTTTCGAACCTCAAGCTTGCCGGCATGGCAAGTGTCCTTGGCCGTGGCGGCACCGGGTTTTATCCCGGCCGCAACTTCGTTCACGTTGACACGGGCGATGAACGTATCTGGGTCGACCGGCCGCGTAAAAGCTAAACGTTGTTCTTTAACAAGCGTCGCAATCGCGACCATCATGCCGCCATCGGAGCGGAAAGATTGCTCGCTGAGGCGCGACCGCCGAATGAGTGTTTAAGCGGAGGCCGGCTCGGTTTTCGGTCCGCTCAATCATTCGATCGCGAACCAGTTGAGCACTCCGTCGAGTGGACTATGGTCGAGCGCGTATTTCGCTTGCTCACGCACGACCGGCTTGGCGCGATAAGCCACCGAGATGCCCGCGAGTTGCATCATCTTGACGTCGTTGGCACCGTCGCCAATCACGATCGTTTCTACCGTCGGGCAGCCAATGTCCGCGCACGCGTCGCGCACCGCCTGCGCCTTGCCTTCGGCGTCGATTATTTCTGCACCGTCCGGCCCGGTAACTCCGCCCGTCAATCGGCCATTGACAATCTCGAGCTCATTCGCGCGCGTGTAATCGAAGTCGAGCTTTGCTTTCACACGGTCGGTAAAAAACGTAAAGCCGCCGGTCGCTAGCATGGTCTTCAGGCCCGCGTGACGGCATTGCGAAACCAGGCGTTGCGCGCCGTCGTTGAACGCAAGTTTTTCGTCGTACACCCGTGCCAGTAGTGCGGCGTCGATGCCGTCGAGCATCCGAACGCGGCGCCGCAGACTCTCCTTGTAGTCGACCTCCCCGCGCATCGCCGCTTCGGTAATCGCCGCGACTTCGGCACCCTTGCCGGCATAGGCCGCGACTTCATCGAGCGTTTCGACGTTCACCAAAGTCGAATCCATGTCGAGCACAAGCAGATGAAAATTGGACAGATGTAGCCGCGGATCGACTAACGCGATGTCCAATTTCCAATAGAGGGCCAGCGCTCGCACTGCCTTGCAGGTTTCGGCGTCGTCGCGGACGGCAACGCAGCGCGCCGCGTTCTTTCCCAAGGTAATTCGCTCGGGCGTGCAGATGACCTTGAACGTATCAAGCGCTGCCGCGGTCAACGCCGGGCCCTGTACGATCAAATCCTTCACGATCAATCGAGAGCTTTGAACACTTCGCGCAGCCGCTGCAATCGCGCCTCAAGACTCGCGGTTTTTTCTTCGATCCGCAGACGTTCTGGGCCCGCCAGCCGCATCGTCTTGGAGCGTTGCATCAACTGGATCAGCCGCGTTGTTTCGAACGGTGGATCGGGTACGAACTGGATCGTTATCACTTCCGCAGACGCGTCGATTTTTTTCACGCCGAGCTTTTCCGCGATCAGCCGCAGCCGATGTGTGTCGATCAACGCCCGGGCGGCGTCAGGCAACTTGCCGTAACGGTCGACCAGTTCTTCCTGTCGCCCGATTAGCTCGTCTTCGTTATCTGCCGACGCGAGGCGTTTGTACATCGACAGCCGCTGGTTGACGTCGTTGACGTAGTCGGTCGGCAGCAGCGCAGGAACATGCAGGTTGATTTCGGTGACGACTCGCAGCGGCGCTAGAAGGTCGGGCTCGTGGCCCGAGCGCAGCGCACGCACCGCCGCGTTCAACATCTGCGTATATAAATCGAAGCCCACCTCCTGCATGTTGCCGCTCTGGTTTTCGCCGAGCACTTCGCCGGCGCCGCGAATTTCCAAATCGTGCATTGCAAGATAGAAGCCGCTGCCGAGCTCCTCCAGATTCTGGATCGCCTCGAGACGCTTTTCTGCATTCTTCGTCAGGCCGCTGGCATCGGGCACCATCAGATACGCGTACGCCTGGTGGTGCGAGCGGCCGACGCGGCCGCGCAGCTGATGAAGCTGCGCCAGCCCGAACTTATCGGCCCGATGAATGATGATCGTGTTCGCGGTTGGTACGTCGATGCCGGTTTCGATGATTGTCGTGCACAACAACAAATTAAAGCGCTGCTGGTAAAAATCGCGCATCACACGTTCGAGCTCTCGCTCGTGCATCTGCCCGTGCGCAATTTCGATTCGCGCTTCGGGCAGCAGCTCGGCCAGCCGCGCGCGGCGATTGTCGATCGTGTCGACCTCGTTGTGCAGGAAGTACACCTGACCGCCGCGCTTCAACTCTCGCAGCACCGCCTCGCGCACCAGCGATGCGCTTTCCTTGCGCACGAAGGTCTTGATCGCGAGCCGGCGCTGTGGCGCTGTGGCGATCACCGAAAACTCGCGGATACCTTCGAGCGACAACGCAAGCGTGCGCGGGATAGGCGTCGCTGTCAGCGTCAGTACATCGACGTTGGCGCGCAGTGCTTTCAGCCGCTCTTTCTGTCGTACCCCGAATCGATGCTCTTCATCGATGATGACCAGCCCGAGCCGCTCGAAGTTGATCGATTCGGTCAGCAGCTTGTGAGTGCCGATCACGATATCGATCACTCCAGCGTTGATGCCGGCCACCGCCTGCGCAACTTCCTTGCTGGAGCGAAAGCGCGACAGCTCTGCGATCTGCACCGGCCAGTCCGCGAAGCGATCGCGAAACGTCTGCATGTGCTGCTCTGCCAGCAAAGTGGTCGGACACAGCACGGCGACCTGCTTGTCATCGGCCACCGCCGCGAACGCCGCGCGCAGCGCCACTTCGGTCTTGCCGAAGCCGACGTCGCCGCACACCAGGCGGTCCATCGGGAAACCGGCGCTCATGTCTTTCAATACCGCTTCGATCGCGGCCTGTTGATCCGTCGTTTCCTCGAACGGGAAACCTTCGGCAAACGCTTCGATATCGTGCTGCTTGAATGCGAACGCGTGTCCCTTGCGCGCCGCTCTCAGCGCATACAGGTTGAGCAGTTCGGCGGCGGTATCGCGTACCTGCTTGGCGGCCTTGCGGCGCGCCCGGTCCCAATCACCGCTGCCGAGCTGGTGCAACGGTGCAGCGTCCGGGTCGGCGCCCGAATAGCGGCCGATAAGATGCAACTGAGACACCGGCACATACAGCGTCGTTTCATTGGCGTATTCGAGATGCAGGAACTCGGTGGGGCCCGCATTTTCACCACCTGCCATGTTCATGGTTTGCAGGCCGAGATAGCGCCCAATGCCATGCTCGACGTGCACTACCGGGTCCCCGATCCTGAGTTCCGCAAGGTCGCGGATCATCGCTTCGACATTGGACGCACGCTCACGCTGCCTGCTGCGCAGTCGGCGCGGGCTCGCGGCGTACAACTCGGTTTCCGTCACGATCGCAAGGTTTGATTCGCGCAGCACAAACCCTTCATGCAGCGGCGCTACACCGAGGCCGACCGTTGCGTCCGACGCCATGAAGGCACCGAAGTCCGCGTTATCGGCGAATTGCAACCCGTACTCGCTGAACATCTGTGACATCGTTTCGCGGCGGCCAGCAGAGTCGGCGACGATCAATACTCTGCCGCGCTCATTACTATTCGAGGCGCGATTGATGCCGCCCGCGAAAGCGGCGATGAAAGCCTGCAGCCGGCTAATCGGATTCTCGGCGCGCCGCTCGACCGCCAGCGGCGGCAGCGCGTCGAAACCAACGTGCGCTCCTTCACCCAGCGAGATGCGCGCGTACTCGCGCGCATGCGAGAAAAATCCTTCTGAGTTGAGAAACAATTCGGCTGGCGGCATGATCGGTCGCGTGGCATCGCGCGACAGGAATCGATAACGCTCGCTGGTTTCGTTCCAGAAGCGAGCCATCGCGGCGTCGATCGGCCCGTGCAACGCCAGCACGCTGTTACGCGGCAGGTAATCGAACAGCGTCGAGGTTTGATCGAAAAATAGCGGCAGGTAATACTCGATCCCAGCTGAGGCGATGCCGTTGCCGATGTCTTTGTAAACGCTCGAGCGGCTAGGATCGCCTTCGATGCGTTCGCGCCAGCGACGGCGAAACGCCTGCCGTGCCGCCTCATCGATCGGAAACTCGCGACCCGGCAACAAGCGCACGTCGGGCACCGGATACAGACCGCGCTGGGTGTCGGGATCAAACGCGCGAATCGTGTCGAGCTGATCACCAAACAGGTCAAGCCGATACGGCAGCGCTGAGCCCATCGGAAACAGATCGATCAGCCCGCCGCGAATCGCAAATTCGCCTGGCGCCACGACTTGCGACACGTGCTGATAACCGGCAAACACCAATTGCGCGCGCAGCGGCTCGGCGACAATCGTCTGGCCCTGCTTGAAGAAAAACGTGTGGCCCGCCACATATTGCGCGGGCGAGAGGCGATAAAGAGCGGTAGTCGCCGGAACCACCAGCACGTCGATTTCAGATTGCGGCTGGCTCAGGCGATACAGCGTCTCGAGGCGCTCCGACACCAGATCCTGGTGCGGGGACAGCGTGTCGTACGGCAGTGTTTCCCAATCGGGAAGCGGACGCACTGCGAGCGACGGATCGAAGTAACGAATCTCGTCGACCATGCGTTGCGCATCGAGCGCATCCGCGGAGATCACGATCAGCATGCGTTGCGCAGAACGCGCCTGCGCTGCAAATTGCGCCAATAGCCAGGCGTCACCCGAGCCCGGCGGGCGGGCGAGGGCCAAGCGAGTCCCTGCAGACGGCAAGGTCCGCGATGCGGTGCCCGATATCGCTGATTCGGGCGAAAGTATTAAGACTTCGTCGTCGCTCACAAGCAAAAAAAATCGGCAGCCAAGCAATCCGCACGCTGCCGAATCCAATCACTATTATACGAAGCCTATAAGTGAACGCCCCGAGCTAACTGATCCCTGTGTCAAAGTCCATCAGATATGTCGGGTTAATTCCGGCGGCGGGCGCCGGGACGCGTGTCGGGCCCGACATTCCCAAACAGTTTCTGCGCCTGGGGCAACGCACGATTCTTGAGCTCGCAATTGCAGCGATGCTGGCTGACGCGCGCATCAACAGAGTATTTGTAGTGGTAGCTGCAAGTGAGGACCGATGGCAGTCGCTTGACGTAGACGCCGAGCGAGTTGAATTCCTGGTGGTCGGCGGCGCGACGCGCGCGCAGAGTGTTCGCAACGGACTGGCCGCGATTCGCGCACGTATGCACGATGACGATCGAGTTCTGGTGCACGATGCGGCGCGGCCGTGTCTTGGCGCCGCAGAACTGGCGCGGTTGATCGATCAGGTCGGCGCGGATGATCGCGGCGGCTTGCTTGCCATTCCACTGACCGACACTCTAAAGCGCTCCGAAGATGGACGGGCGGTAGCAACGGTGCAGCGCGCCGGACTATGGCGTGCTCAAACGCCGCAGATGTTCGGGTTCGCTGCATTGCGCGCGGCGCTCGCAGTCGAGCCGCTCGACGGCATTACCGACGAGGCCAGCGCTATCGAGCGCCAGGGGAGCGCTCCGCTGCTGGTGCTTGGTTCGGCGACTAACATTAAGATCACTACCATGCGGGATTTGGAGCACGCGCGTGCCATTCTGCGCGAACGTGAACTGTGCGATAACGCGCTGCGATGAAAATTCGTGTAGGTCAGGGTTTCGATGTACATGCGTTAGTGCCCGGCCGCCCGCTGATACTCGGCGGGGTCGAGATTGCGAGCGCGCGCGGATTGCTTGGCCACTCGGATGCCGATGTGCTGCTACACGCAATTGCTGATGCGATTCTCGGCGCCGCGGCTCTGGGCAACATCGGGCAGTTGTTTCCCGACACCGATGCGAGCTACCGTAATGCAGACAGCCGCTTATTGCTGCAGGAAGCGGCGCTGCGCGTGCGGCAGGCCGGCTGGCGCATCGAGAACATCGACGCTACCGTGATTGCCGAGCAGCCCATGATTGCACCGCACGTGGCAGCGATGTGCCAGGTCATTGCGGCTTCGTGTGAAATTTCGGTGGCCTCGATCAGTGTCAAGGGCAAACGCGG
>JACCZX010000434.1 GCA_013695705.1 Burkholderiaceae bacterium
GCGCGTTTCCTTGCGCACGCATTCCTCTCCGTGGCTTCCTCCGACTCTCTCAATCTGCTCGTGACCGGCGGCGCCGGTTTTATCGGCTCCAATCTCGCTCTCACGCTCCAGGAGAAGTATCCGCACGCGCGACTGACGGTGATCGACGATTTTCGCTCGGGCGATTTCAAAAACCTCCGCAGCTACAACGGTGATTTCATCGCGCAGGACCTGGCGAAGCTCGATTGGCAAGCGCAGTTCGGCGGCGAGAAGTTCGACGGCATTTTCCACATGGCCTCGATCACGGACACGACGCTACACGATCAGTTCGCGCAAACGCACGACAACGTGGAAAGCTTCCGGCGTTTGCTCGATTTCGCGCGGCCGCACAAGACGCGCATCGTCTATGCGTCCTCGGCCGCGACTTACGGCAACGCCAGCTCGGCCAGCAGCGAAGCGAGCAACGCCGCGCCTTCGAACGTCTATGCGTTTTCGAAAGTGATCATGGATAACATCGCCCGCCGTGCGGCTGCGGCATCGGACGATTGGGTGCTGGTGGGCCTACGCTTCTTCAACGTTTACGGACCGCGCGAAACGCACAAAGGCGTGCCGGCCAGCATGGTCTATCGTCTCTCGAAACAGATGACCGCGGGACAGCGTCCAGGCATCTTCAAACAGGGCGAGCAGCAGCGCGATTTCGTTTACGTGAAGGACATCGTGCATGGCTGCCTCCGCGCGTTCGAGGCCGAGCGGAGCGGTATCTACAATCTCGGAAGCGGGCAGGCGCGCTCGTTCAACGAGATGGTGCGGATTTTGAATAACTCGTTAGGCACGAACCTCCGACCCGAATACATCGAGAATCCGCACGCGCATTATCAAAACTTCACGCAGGCTGATCTGACAACAGTGCACAGGGCGCTCGGTTACGAGCCGAAGTTCTCGCTCGAAAACGGTGTCGCGGATTACATGCGCTGGCTTTATCCGGAAGTCAGGCTTCCGGCCTAACCTGGCTCGCGGGCATCCTGCCCACATGCTTCTCCGGTTGCATCCGCGTTCCGATTCGGCAGGCTAGAAGCCCGCCGGCCGAGACAGGCTGGAAGCCTATCCTCCGAAATTATGGAACCAACAAAATCCGATCTCCTCGTCGATACAATCGAACACATCGACATCAAGCAGCACAACGTCATCCCACTCGTGGAGGCGATGAGCAAGATGGCGTTTTCGTCGCGCGACTTGGGTCGGGCCGCGCACATCTTCGATGACATGCTGCGGGATAAAGATTGCGCTGTGATCATGTGTCTGGCGGGCTCGCTCATCTCCGCGGGGTTGAAGCAGGTGCTCGTCGATCTCGTGCAGAACAACATGGTCGACGCCATCGTCTCGACCGGCGCGATCATCGTGGACCAGGACTTCTTCGAAGCGCTCGGCTACAAGCATTACAAAGGCGAGATCACGATGAGCGATGACACGCTCCGGAAGCTTGCGATTGACCGCATTTACGACACCTACATCGACGAAGAGGAACTGCGCGTATGCGACGCCACGACAGGCGAGATTGCGGACTCGCTTGAGCCGCGTCCGTATTCGTCACGAGAATTTATTCGTGAGATGGGGCGTTACCTGCAGAAGCGCGGCAACGTGAAGAATTCGCTCGTGCTCTCAGCGTTCGAGAAGAACGTGCCGATCTTCTGTCCTGCGTTCAGCGATTGCAGCGCCGGCTTCGGTTTGATCGCGCACCAATGGAACAATCCCGACGCGCATCTCAGCATCGATTCGGCAAAAGATTTTCTCGAGCTGACGAAGTGCAAACTCGCTTCCAGGCAAAGCGGGCTCTTCATGATCGGCGGCGGGGTGCCGAAGAATTTCGCGCAAGACACCGTCGTCGCGGGCGATTACCTCGGCTTCGACGTCGGCATGCACAAATATGCGATCCAAGTCACGGTCGCGGATGATCGCGATGGCGCGCTTTCCGGCTCGACCCTGAAGGAAGCGAATTCGTGGGGGAAAGTGGACCTCGCGGCAGAGCAAATGGTGTATGCCGAGGCGACCCTGGCGGTTCCGCTCATCGCTGGTTACGTTTACCACAAAGGCAGTTGGAAGAATCGCCAGCCGCGGAATTTTGCGAAGGTGCTCGATGATCCACAGCAGCGGACGCCAGCAGCCGCCACGCGCCGGGAGATGGCCGAAGCGGTATCGTAGCGACCGGAGCACGGC
>JACCZX010000440.1 GCA_013695705.1 Burkholderiaceae bacterium
GCAGTTTTCCTCCGGCAATCGGCTTGGTGCTGTCATACATCAGATAGCCGCCGGGTTCGATCTCGGCGATATCCTTTTCCCACGTCTGCGGATTCATTGCGACCATCAGATCGACGCCGCCGCGCCGGCCCAAGTGGCCGTGCTCGGTGACCCGCACTTCGTACCAGGTCGGCAAGCCCTGAATGTTCGACGGGAAAATATTGCGCGGCGAAACCGGCACGCCCATGCGCAGGATGCTGCGCGCGAATAATTCGTTGGCCGAGGCCGAGCCCGAGCCGTTGACGTTGGCGAACTTGACAACGAAGTCGTTGACTGCGCTGATGCGCGGCGTCCGCTGTGCAACGGGACTACCGCTGTCGCGCGCGTTCACGCTGCCACCTTCTGCCGCGTGCGGCAATCGCGCCCGGCCTGCGTCATGTCGAGCAGAAACTTCTGCATGTCCCACGCGCCGGTGGGGCAGCGCTCGGCGCACAGGCCGCAGTGCAGGCACACGTCCTCGTCCTTGACCATCGCGCGTCCGGTCTTCAGGCCGTCGGCGACGTACAAATCCTGCTCTAGATTCAACGCCGGCGCCCGTAGCCTTTGTCGCAGTTCGGTTTCCTCGCCATTGATGATGAAGTTGATGCAGTCAGTCGGACAGATATCAACGCACGCATCGCATTCGATGCAAAGCTGCGCGGTGAACACCGTCTGCACGTCGCAGTTCAGGCAGCGCTGCGCTTCCTTCCACGCAGTGGCGGGATCGAAGCCAAGCTCGACCTCGACCTTGATATTGCGCAGCACCTGGTTAACGTCGCGCCATGGCACCTTGTAGCGCTCGTCATTAGCGACCTCGTTATCGTAGCTCCACTCATGGATACCCATCTTTTGCGACAGCAGCGTAACGCCGGGAGCAGGACGCTGCCGCACGTCCTCGCCATGCAGCAACTTGTCGATTGAAATGGCAGCATCGTGGCCGTGCGCAACGGCCCAGATGATGTTCTTGGGTCCGAGCGCGGAATCGCCGCCGAAGAACACATGCGGAATCGACGACTGCAGCGTTGTCTTGTCGAGTACCGGCATGCCCCATTCGTCAAAGGCAAGGCCGCAATCAGGCTCGATCCATGGGAACGCATTTTCCTGACCGACCGCGATCAAGACTTCGTCGCATTCGTGAATCACTTCGGTTTCGCCGGTAGGCTGCAAAGAGCGACGGCCCTTGCTGTCGTACTGAGCTTCGACCTTCTCAAAACTCATCGCCGTTAGGCGGCCGTTATCGTGCAGGAACGCTTTAGGCACCAGATAATTCAGAATCGGAATGCCTTCGTGCAGCGCGTCTTCCTTTTCCCATGGCGATGCTTTCATCTCGTCGAAGCCGGAGCGAACGATGACCTTGACGTCGTCGCCGCCGAGGCGCTTGGAAGTGCGGCAGCAATCCATCGCGGTATTGCCGCCGCCAAGCACGATCACTCTCTTGCCAATTTTCTCAACATGGCCAAAGGACACCGATGACAGCCACTCGATGCCGACGTGAATTTTTGCCGCCGCTTCGTGCCGCCCAGGAAGGTCGAGGTCACGGCCGCGCGGAGCGCCCGAGCCAACGAAAACGGCGTCGTAGTTCTGCGCCAGCAAAGCTTTCATCGAATCGATCTTGACGCCGCCGCAAAACTCGACGCCTAAGCCGAGGATGTAGCCGGTCTCTTCGTCGATCACTTCTTCGGGTAAGCGAAAGCGCGGAATTTGCGTGCGGATCATGCCGCCCGCCTGCGGGTCCTGATCGAACACGGTGACTGAATAGCCGAGCGGCGCAAGGTCGCGGGCGACGGTGAGCGACGCCGGCCCACCACCGACGCACGCGATGCGCTTTCCGTTCAGCGGAACGATGCGTTTGGGCAATCGTGCTGCGATGTCATCGTCTTTGTAGTCGGCCGCGACGCGCTTCAGGCGGCAGATTGCTACCGGCTCGGGCTTGTCTGCTTGTTGCGCTTCGACTCGTCCGCGTCGGCACGCAGGCTCGCACGGCCTGTCACACGTGCGTCCCAGAATTCCCGGGAATACGTTCGAACTCCAGTTGACCATGTAGGCGTCGGTGTAACGCCCGGCCGCGATCAGCCTGATGTATTCCGGAACAGGCGTGTGTGCGGGACACGCCCACTGGCAATCGACGACGTGATGAAAATAATCCGGATTCTTGATATCCGTCGGTCGCACATTGTCTCCTGATGCTATGTGCCGGGCTCAGTGTATGCCTGCGCCGCTCACCGGGATCAGTGAGATCGGATGCTGCAGCGACGCAACGCTCGCTATAAAGCGCAACGACGGTGGTAGCATCGCCGTTTACTGCGCTCACGCAAATGAGTGCGGTAGCAGCGGGACCGGAAACCGGAACGCTGTTGCCAGTACTGTTCTGCCTTGCAGATGACGTGTACCGGCGCTTTGAACGAGAAACTCGTTTGAAAGGAGTTAGCGATGATGAAACAGTTGCAAGCGAACTCGTATCTGTTCGGCGGCAACGCGCCGTACGTCGAGGAGTTATACGAACGCTACCTCGATAACCCCGGCTCCGTGCCTGAAAAATGGCGGGCGTATTTCGATCAGATGCAATTGGTCCCGGCGGCCGACGGCTCGCCGGACTCGCGCGACGTAGCGCACGCACCGATCGTCGAGTCTTTTGCCCAGCGCGCCAAGGCGAATGCCTTTGCGCCGAAGGTCGCTTCGAGCGATCTTTCGGTCGCGCGCAAGCAGGTACACGTGCAATCGATCGTCGCGGCGTACCGATTTCTCGGCAACCGCTGGGCCAACCTTGATCCGTTGCAGCGGCGCGAGCGGCCGGCGATTCCGGAGCTCGAGCCGGTGTTCTACGACCTGACCGAAGCGGACATGGACACGGTGTTCTCGGCGTCCAACACGTACTTCGGGCAGGACCAGATGACGCTGCGCGAGATCGTCAAGGCGCTGCGCGAGACGTACTGCGGCAGCATCGGCGCTGAATACATGTACGTGTCAGATCCAGTGCAGAAGCGCTGGGTCCAGCAGCGGCTCGAAACGATTCGAGCCACGCCGTCGTTCAGCATCGAGACGAAGAAAGAAATTCTCGGACGGTTAACGGCAGCCGAAGGCCTCGAGCGTTATCTGCACACCAAGTACGTCGGCCAGAAGCGGTTCTCGCTTGAAGGCAGCGAAAGCTTCATCGCGTCAATGGATGAGCTGGTGCAGCGCGCCGGCGCCAGCGGCGTGCAGGAAATCGTCATCGGCATGGCGCATCGCGGGCGCTTGAACGTGCTGGTCAATATTCTCGGCAAGATGCCGAAGGATTTGTTCGCCG
>JACCZX010000402.1 GCA_013695705.1 Burkholderiaceae bacterium
GCATTGCGCCGCTTGATTCGAAGGGCCGCGGAATGGTCGCCGAGATCGACGTGCCGATCGAATGCGCGGGCGTGTCGATCGAGCCGGGCGATCTGATCGTTGGCGACGCCGATGGCGTCGTCGTCGTACCGCGGGCGGTCGAAGACGAGGCTCTGACGCACGCATTCGCGAAAGTGACTGGCGAGGACCACACCCGCGATGAGCTCGCGGCCGGCGCTTTGCTGAAAGACGTCTTCGCGAAGTATCGCGTGCTTTGATTCCGCTCCGAGTGATACCGTCGAATCAGACATTCGTGCGAGTTGCGGGCTTCGCAGCGTTGCTGGTTGTCGTCACGTTGATCGCAATATTGCTGTGGTATCGGCAGGCGAGCCTGCCGGTGCACGAAGGAACCTTCATCGTTCCGGGCCTGCAGCAGCAGGTCCGCATCGATCGCGATGCATATGGCACTCCGAACATCGTCGCCGCGAACGAGCGGGACGCCACCTTTGCATTGGGTTACACGCACGCGCAGGACCGGTTATGGCAGATGGAAATGAATCGCCGTATTGCCGCCGGCCGTTTGGCTGAAGTGCTGGGCGAACCGGCGCTCGATACCGATAAATTTCTGCGCACGGTCGGCATCGCGCGCACCGCGCAAAGCATTTATGAGAATCTGGATGCCGAGCATCGCGACTTGCTCGATGCCTATGCCGCAGGTGTTAACGCATATCTGAGAAAACGCGGCGGGCCATTGCCGCCCGAGTTTTTTCTGACGCGCGCACCGAAGCCCGAGCCGTGGACGCCGGCCGATTCGATCGGCTGGTCGCTGATGATGGCGTGGGATCTTGCACGCTATTCGTATTCGCGCGAGTTGCGTCGTTTGCAACTGTCGCACCAGTTTTCGGTGGCGGAGATCAATGATTTTTATCCGCCCTATCCGGGTGATGCGCCGCCGGAAACTGCTGATTACACGGAGCTCTATCGCCTGCTAGGTGTGAAATCGACGACGACTGTTGCTGCGATGACGCTGCCTGACCTCGGCTTTGGAGACGGCGAGGGTGTTGGATCGAACAACTGGGTCGTATCGGGCCAGCACACCGCTAGTGGCAAGCCGATTCTGGCGAACGATCCGCACTTGGGACTGACGGCGCCGTCGGTTTGGTACTTCGCCGGCCTGCAGGCGCCGGGTCTTAAAGTGATGGGCGCGACGTTGCCGGGTGTGCCGGGCGTTGTACTGGGCCGTAACGATCGCGTCGCATGGGCGTTCACCAACACCGGCGTCGATCAGCAAGATATCTATTTGGAGCGGATCAATCCCGAACGGTCAGACGAGTATCAAACACCCGATGGCTGGGCGCCTTTCGCAACGCGCACGGAGCGCTTCCGCGTCAAAGGCGGGGATGACGTGGAATTGATGGTCCGCGAAACGCGGCACGGGCCGGTGATCAGCGGCCTGGCGAGCGTCGAGAAAGGATTCAAGCAACCGCAGTTCGCACTCGCGTTGCGCTGGTCCGCGCTCGAGCCCAGCGATGGCACGATCGCAGCAATCCGCGCGTTGAACAAGGCGCAGAACATCGATCAGGCCGAATTAGCACTCGCACAGTTCCAGATCGTGACGCAGTCGGCGTTGATCGCCGATGCCGACGGACGAATCGGGATGTTGGTGACCGGGCGCATACCGGTGCGCGATCCGACCAATGACCTGCGTGGGTTGGTGCCAGCACCGGGCTGGGATGCGCGCTACGACTGGCGCGGCTATGTGCCGAGCACGCGGGCACCGCGATCGCGAGATCCCGCGGCGGGGGTGATCGTTACCGCGAATCACAAGGTGGTGACGTCGGCGTATCCGCACCATTTGACGTACGACTGGTTTCTTCCGTATCGCGCGCAGCGCGTTGAGCAGTTGCTGCAAGCGCGCGGCAAACACGACGTCGCCACATTCAAGGTTATTCAGGCTGATGTGACCTCGCTGGCGGCACGCGACATGATGGCGCTGTTGCATGACGTGCAGCCACTGAGTGAAGCGGGCCGCGATGCGTTCGCGCGGCTCAGGGTGTGGGATTTTCAGATGAAATCCGCGTCACCCGAGCCGTTGATTTATCACGCTTGGATGCGCGAGTTGAAGCGGCGCATTTTTGCCGATGATCTCGGCGTGCTCGCGGATGATTTTGTCATGCAGTCCGAGCTGACGTCGACGCTTCTACATGTTCTATCGGGTCGCGCACAGGCGCGCGACTGGTGCGATGACCGCTCGACCGAACAGCGGTTCGAGACTTGCCGCACGCTTGCTGGTGAAGCGCTCGATGCTGCAGTAACCGAGTTGACGCAAGCAGCCGGGCGCGATGTGGCGGGTCTGCGCTGGGGCGATGCGCATCGTGCGGTAGCTGAGCATCGGCCGATGTCGAACGTGCGCGGACTGAGGCGCCTGTTTGAATTGCGCACCGGGTATCCCGGCGATACCCACACGATCAACGTCGGCGCGCTATCGCACCGCGCGGAGTTGCCCTATGCCACTCGCCACACTGCGACGCTGCGGGCGATCTACGACCTTGCCGCGCTCGAGTCAAATTCTATATTCATTCTTTCGAGCGGCCAGACCGGTAACCCGTTTTCTGATTGGTATGCATCGATGCTCCCGCTGTGGCGCGACAACCGGTATGTGCCGATGCAACC
>JACCZX010000466.1 GCA_013695705.1 Burkholderiaceae bacterium
GCGCGTTCATGGCAACACTCAAACGCAAAGCGCTGGCGAAGCTGCAGCGATTCCCGCACATCGCGCGCGATGACGACTACGCACGCAGGCTTAGCGCCAGCCGCAACCTGTACGAGTTCGACAACGAGTACACCGCACCGCTGCACGGCTTTCGCGACACCGACGATTACTGGGATCGGGCATCGGGCAAGCGATGGCTGCAAGCGGTGCGCATTCCGTATCTGATTCTCAATGCGCTTAACGACCCATTTGTGCCCGCCGCTAGTTTGCCGCTGACCAGTGAGGTGTCGCGCTCGGTCGAACTCGAGCAGCCTGCCGAAGGAGGGCACATTGGCTTTGCGCGCGGCCCCTGGCCCGGACGCATCGACTTTATTGCAGAGCGGCTGGAGCAATTTTTTGCGCAACCGCTACTGTCTTCGCCGTAGGCCGCGGGCACGCAACCCGCTACGCTAAAGTTTTAGGTGTTCGTTAACGGAGGTTGCATGGATGACATCGTCAAGGCCGCGTTGGCCAAATGGCCCAATGTGCCGGCGGTATTCGGCTGGCTCTCGTTAAACGGGCGCGGCGATTGGCGCATCAAGGATGATCCGATCGAAAACGAAGCGATCAACGAGTTCATCGGCCGCAATTACATGAACGATGGTTGCGGCAACTGGTTTTTCCAGAATGGCCCGCAGCGCGTCTATGTATCGCTGGAAATCACGCCGTGGATTTACCGGCTCGACGAGTTCGAACGGCTGGCGACGCATACCGGCGCTCATCCGCGCGAGTTGCGGCAAGTGTTCTGTGATGAAAAAGGTCGGCTTTATTTCGAAACGGATCTCGGTCCCGGCGTGCTCGACGACCGCGATACGCTTGCGTTTTCCGACCGCATCGTCAACGAAAATGGAGAGCAACTTGATGAAGACGCGCTCGCTGAGTGGAACGCCGGCCAGGTCGAAGCGGAATTAAGGACCGAGGGTCTGCATGTGAATCATGAAAGTCACGTCAAGATCGAACACATTTTATCGGCGCGGGTACCCGAGGTGCTGGGCTTCATGCGGCAGCCGCAATCTTCCAAGCGAGAGTGAGATAGGCGGAACTTCCTAATCGAATGTAGGCGACTCGACGCCGAGAATCTTGTGCAGCTTCGGGCTGGTCGTCGTGTACTGAAGATGGATCTTGCGGTCGGGGAAGACATAGCGCGTGGCGCCGAATGCAGCGAGCGCGGCTTCGTGGAATCCGGACAGAATCAGCTTTTTCTTTCCCGGATAGATATTGATGTCGCCCACCGCGAAAATTCCCGGCACATTGGTTTCAAATTTCTCGGTGTCGACTGCGACCTGCTTGCGCTCGAGGTCCAAGCCCCATTCAGCGATTGGCCCGAGCTTGGGTGACAAACCAAAGAACACCAGCAAATGATCGAGCGGCAAGCGCCGTGTGAGGCCATCGGCCGAGGTCACGCGCACTTCAATCAGGCGTCCGTTTTCTTCATGAAATCCGCTGATGTGCCCCATCAGCAACTGCATCTGTAGTTGCTCGCAGTGTGCCTTTATCTTTGCAACTGACGCAGGGGCGGCGCGAAATTCGTCGCGACGATGAATCAACACCAGGCTTTCGGCTTTGCCGACAAAGTTCAATGCCCAGTCAAGCGCTGAGTCGCCGCCGCCCGCGATCACAACGCTCTGGCCGGCAAACTGCGCGGGATCTTTGACTCGATAATGCAGTTGCGTCCCGACAAAGCGATCAATCCCCTCGACCTTCAACGTGCGCGGTTGAAACGATCCGACTCCGCCGGCGACAATCACCACCTTCGTCAGGAAGCGCTCCGCCTTGCTGGTTTCAACTAGGAAACGCCCATCGTCCTGTTTCTGAACACGGGTGACTTCCTGTCCGAGATGGAAAGTCGCGCCAAACGGCACGATCTGCTTCAGCAGCGCGTCGGTCAGCTCCTTGCCGGTGCAAACAGGTATCGCTGGAATGTCGTAGATCGGCTTATCCGGATAGAGCTCGGTGCATTGGCCACCGACTTCGGCCAGCGAATCGATGACGTGAGCCTTGATCTCGAGCAGTCCGAGCTCGAACACCTGAAACAATCCGACCGGGCCGGCGCCGACGATGACGGCGTCGGTTTCCGCCGGCTGACCCGACGATTGCGTCGCCGCGAGCAGTAAAGCGTTTTCGGATTTCATTGACGGTGGTCGATCAGGCGCGCGCAGGAGCCGCAATTTAGGTTGTCTGATGCCCGATTGTAATGACGCAACTACTATCGCCGCGAGCGCTCGTCGGGCTCGCGGCGCGATGCCTGCTTGACGTCTTCGCGATCACGCTTTACCTCGGCCTGAAGCTCACGCAGCCGTGCGTCGATCTCCGACATCGTAAAAAAGTCGCCGTCGCTGGCGCGGCGCGCCAGTTCGAGTTGATTGACGGCAGCCTGCGGTGCCCCGAGCAGCGCGTACATCTCGGCGATCGATTGATGTTGCAGAGAGCGCCGATTCAAAGCTGCGTACGAACGGCCGAGCAGTGCGTGATAAGCGGGCTGGGTGCGGGCAATCGCTTCCTGCTTGCGCAGGAATTCGATCGCGGCTTGGTGCTGGTTTGTCTGATTCAACACGTCCAGGTAGTGACTGGTTGCGAGCGACGACAACGGGAACCGGTTCGATGTATCGCTGGCAATCCTGACGGCCGCCACGCGCTCGTCGTCATTGCGCGCAGCGCTGAAGCGCGCTTCAGCCACGATTTTGTCGAGCACCGCCGATGGCGCTGGTGAAAGCCTGCGAGCAGCCTGTGCTGCCTGCACCGCAAGCTCGGGCTGGTTGAGTTTCAGCGCTGCCACCGCGATTCCGTATCGCGCCGCAATCTCGGACGCTGTCGTTTGATTTTTCAACTGGGTGTTGAAATATTCGAGCGCATCGCGCCAGCCTTGCGTCGTCGATTCCTGCAGAACTCGCAACCGGGCGCGAATCAGCAGAAAATCGAGACTGTCGGCACGCTGCTTGACGCGCAGGTTGCGCGTGCGATTCTGCATGTCCGAAATCCGCTCGACGGTCATCGGGTGAGTGCGCAAGTACGCCGGCGCCGCGCTTTCGTAAATGCGCGTGCCCGATTGCAGGCGCCCGAAAAACGACTCCATGCCGCGACTATCGTAATTGGCGTCGGTCAGCGTTTGAAATCCAACCCGATCCGCTTCGCGCTCGGCTTCGCGCGAAAAATTTAGTTGCTGCTGGATTAGCGCGGCCTGGGTGCCGACGATTGCAGCCTGCGCCACGTCGCCACCCGACGATCCTCCCGCCCGCGAAGCAAGCAGCGCCAGCAGCAGCGCTCCAAGTGCCAGCGCTGCCGATTCGCGTTGCTTGGCCAGCATGCGCGCTATGTGCCGCTGTGTGACGTGACCGATCTCATGCGATAGCACGCCCGCCAATTCAGACTCGGTCTGCGCCGCCAGTACGAGGCCAGTGTGCACGCCAATGAATCCGCCCGGCAACGCGAACGCGTTGAGCATCGGATCGCGGATCGCAAAGAACACAAAGTCGAGCGAGCGTGAAGGGCTGACCGCCACCAACTGGTAGCCCAGATGATTCAGATATTCGGACGTCTCGGTGTCGGCCAAATAACTTGGATCGCGCCGCACTTCGAGCATGATCTGCTCACCCAGGCGGCGCTCGGTCGCGGGTGACAGTTCCTCGCTGCCGGCGTCGCCCAACGAGGGCAAATCGATCGATTGCGCGAGCGTCGGCGGCGCGTTCAGTGCGAACGCAACAAGCAGGACCACGAGGAGTCGGAAGGTGCGCAAGTATCGAGCGAACGATGACAAAGTGCCGAAGTAAGTGCTGTTTCGAGCCCGGTTTGTATGATAGCCAGATATGCCATTCGTTCCATCGCCCGATTTGCAGCCAGCGCCGGCGATCGAGTCACCAAGCCGATGAATTCGTTAACGCACTTTGACGCCGCCGGCCAAGCGCAAATGGTCGATATCGGCGACAAGGAAGCAACGCACCGCGTAGCGGTTGCGTGCGGGCGCATTTCGATGCAGCCGGCAACCCTGCAGTTGATTGCCGCCGGGGGCGCGAAGAAGGGCGATGTATTGGGGGTCGCACGCATCGCCGCAATACAGGGCGCCAAGCGCACTTCGGAACTGATTCCGCTATGCCATCCGTTGGCGATTACGAAGATTGCGGTCGACTTCGACGTGCAACATGCAGCGGATGCGATCGAATGCCGGGCGCGAGTCGAAACGCGAGGCCAGACTGGCGTTGAAATGGAAGCACTGACAGCGGTGCAAATTGGCTTGCTGACGATCTACGACATGTGCAAAGCAGTCGATCGCGGCATGGTGATCGGAGACGTCAGAGTTTTGGAAAAGCACGGTGGTCAATCCGGCAGTTTCATCGCCGGTGCTTGACTAGCCAGGTGCGGTTTTATTCAGCTGAAGAAGTTCATGCTGCGCTAGGTTTGGAAGCGCTGGCCGATGCCATTGCGCACGCGTTGCGGGGCAACGTGATCGCTCCGCTGCGGCACGTTCATTCTGTTTCGCCCAGCGCGTCGCTGCTGCTGATGCCGGCGTGGAACGCGTCCGCCGGCGGCGACATCGGCGTAAAGCTGGTCACCGTGTTTCCGGAAAACTCAGCGACACCGACGGTCAACGCGGTTTACGTGCTGTTCGACGGCGCCACCGGCGAGCCGCGCGCGATCATCGACGGCGAAGCGCTGACGTTGCGGCGCACAGCAGCGGCGTCGTTGCTGGCTGCGCGCTATCTGGCGCGCAACGATGCACGCAATGTCCTGATCGTCGGCACTGGAAAACTGGCGCCATTCATGGCGCACGCGCACTGCAGCGGCCGCGCTGTGCAGCGACTTATGATTTGGGGTCGCAACGCGGACAAGGCGCGTTCACTGACGCAGCAGCTGCGCACCGAAGCGCTACCGGCCGAAGTCGCGCCCGATTTGCGGCTCGCGGTTAAGCAGTCTCACATAGTCAGTTGTGTCACGACGGCGACCGCTCCGGTCGTGTACGGCGCCTGGCTCGCACCGGGTACGCACGTGGATCTGGTTGGTGCGTTCAAACGACACATGCGCGAAGTCGACGATGAGGCAGTGCTGCGCTCGCGCGTTTATGTGGATACCTATGCGGGCGCGTTGAGCGAAGCGTCCGATGTTATCGAGCCGATTGAACGCGGCGTGATTCAGCGTGCCGGCGTTCGGGCGGAGCTGAGCGAGCTCGTCAGTGGCGCCGTCGCAGGACGACGTGATTCCGAAGAAATCACTTTGTTCAAATCCGTCGGTACTGCAATCGAAGACCTGGCCGCTGCACGGATGCTGATCACCGCACGGGTCACGCCTGTAAGTGCGGATAAGTGAATCCGAAAAAGTGGATTGCATTGGCGCCGAAGTGAGTGAGGATGGCCGCTTCAACGCGGCGCGTTGCGGCATATGCGAGCGAGTAGCCGATGCCGCCGATCGTTGCAAGCACTACGAGCGACGGCCCGCCGGCAAAATGTGCGGCTCCGAACACGGTTGCCGACGCAACGATCGGCCCAGCGAAGCATCGGATATGCAGCGATTGTCCGCGTCATTCGCTCCTGCAACAACCCACGGAAAAACGCTTCCTCTGCAACGCAGGTAAAGAGCAGATTCACGCTGAGAAACGTCAACGCGAAGGCGGGCAACTTCGCCTCGGGCGCAGCGTAGCCGATCGCCAAGGCACACGCGATTACGGCCGTCCCGGTGGCGATCGCTGCTAAAGCGGTCGTCGTTAAAACGCTGCGCCATTCGCTCAAAGTGGCAGCGCGCCGGCAGTAGAACGCGAGCAGCAGAAGGCCGGCGGACCCCTTGTCGAAATTGGCGTACTGCGTAAAGGGGGCAGCCTTGCCACTGAGGTGAACCTGTGAGACGACAACCGGATTGTCGAACCCGGGAAGCACATGCAGTGCAAGCGCAAGCGCCAGTAGTGCAGCGACGCCGGCCAGCAGATCGCTCAGTATCGGCCGCGATTCGCGCATCGACCATGTGCATATGCCTGCCAATGCCGCCAGGGCGATGATCGCCCGCTAATCGATGATGTGGCTCATGAATGCGGTACCAACAGCAACGAGAAAGAGCGGCAGCCACGCCGGGATCACGACGCCTTGTCCCCCGATTGCGATACCGCGAATCCAGACGGCGCAAATCGACAAGCCGAGCAGAATGAAGCTCAAAAGCGCGCTGTCGGTCATGTTGAACTCATCGCTCGCACATTCAGCGGAGCCAGGAGAAGCTAGCCTGCCAGCATTTCGCGCGCGTGCTTGCGCGTCGTGTCGGTGATCTCGTGTCCGCCAAGCATGCGCGCGACCTCTTCTACTCGCGTTTTTCGATCGAGCTGAATCATGCGGGACAGTGGCCTGCCATCGGTGCCGTTTTCCTTCGTCACGCGATAGTGCTGGTTGCCGTGCGCGGCGACCTGCGGCAGGTGGGTCACCGCGAGCACCTGTCGGCTCTGGCCCAGCCGTTTTAAGAGTTGCCCCACGGTGTCGGCCACGGCGCCGCCGATTCCGGCATCGACTTCATCGAACACGAGCG
>JACCZX010000470.1 GCA_013695705.1 Burkholderiaceae bacterium
AGCGCGTCTCTTCCGAGCAGTCGAGATTGGGAATCCACTTCGCGATCTGATCGCGCGACAAAAATTCGGCGTCGATGCCGTTCAGTCGCATCGCGTTGCCGCGGCGCATCGCTGCATCCATGTCGGCCGGCGAATGCACCAGGTTCAGCACCCCGCGCGCGCTGTACATCACGTTGAAGTTCAGTTGCTGCGACAGCCGCTCCCATAACTTCAGCGAGTATTCGTAGAAGTGTGCGTTCGGGTCGAGGTGATAGTTCGAGCGCACGATCGTCGTATTGCGCCCGGTGTTGCCGCCACCGAGCCACCCTTTCTCCAGCACCGCGATATTGCGCATGCCGTGCTCTTTGGCGAGGTAGTAAGCAGTGGCCAGGCCATGCCCTCCGCCACCGATGATCACCGCGTCGTAGTGCTTCTTCGGCGGCGGGCTGCGCCACGCGAGCGGCCAGTTCTCGTGATTGCTGAGCGCGTTGCGAGCGAGAGAAAAAATGGAATAACGCATCCCGCTAGAGGATCTGCGACAGAAACGCGCGCGTCCTGTCCTTCACCGGGCGGTCAAACAGTTCGTCCGGCGGCCCGGACTCGACGATCACGCCGCCGTCAGTGAAATAAACAGTATCGGCAATCTCTCTTGCAAAGCGCATCTCGTGGGTGACCAGCATGCACGTCATGCCGTCCTGCGCGAGCTCCTTGATTGTGTTTAAAACTTCCTTGACGGTTTCCGGATCGAGCGCGGCGGTAATTTCGTCGAACAGCATGACTTCGGGCTGCATCGCCAGCGAGCGCGCGATCGCGACGCGCTGCTGCTGGCCGCCAGACAACTCACCCGGATACGCATCGGCCTTCTCCGTAAGGCCGACTTTTTTCAGCAGAGCAGCGGCGCGGTCACGCACCTCCGCCTTGTCTTCCTTGAGCACGTGGATCGGCGCCATCATCACGTTTTGCAACGCGGTCTTGTGCGGAAAGAGGTTGTACTGCTGGAACACCATCGACACTTCCTTGCGCAGCGCGATCTTTTCCTGATCGGTCTTGAGTTGCTGCACTTCGAACCCGGCCACGCGGATGCTGCCCCGCTTGATCGGCACCAGGCCGTTGATGCAACGTAGCAGCGTCGACTTGCCCGAGCCGGACGGCCCGATGATGCACACGACCCCGCCCTTTGGAACCTCAAGCGAAATCCCCTTCAGTACATCGATGTTGCCGAATGACTGGTGGACGTCGTGGATGGCGACAATGGATTCGGAGGCGGTCGAAGCGATCACGTTGCTCATTGATTGACGGCAAATCTGGCTTCGAGACGCACGGTCCACCGAGCGATTGGGTAGCAGTACATGAAGAACCAGAACAGTACATAGCTGTAAAACGCGAGCAGCAGGCCTGGCCGATTTTCGGCGCTCAATGCCTGCCGCGTAAGCGTCATCATTTCATTGACGCCGACGATCGACGTAAGCACAGTGGCCATCGTGAGGATCGCGTACAGGTTCATCCACGGCGGCAGCATCCGCTTGATGCATTGGGGCACGATGATCATCCACATCGTCTGCCGGCGATTGAACGCGAGCGACGCGGCCGATTCCCATTGCGTCGTGGGGATCGACTGCACCGCGCCACGCACGATCTCCGACACGTTCGCCATCACGGGCAGCGCCAAACCCAGCGTTGCCTTGGTCCAGTCCGGAATCGGAATCGTCATGCCGAAGATAGTCACCTGAAACGGCAACAGAAACATGCAGTAGAACAACAGCACCAGCCATGGCGCGTTGCGAAAGAAGTGCGTTGTGAGCCAGGCGCTTTTTCTGACAGGGAGCAGCAACGAGATCTGTGCAAAGCCGAGCAGCATTCCTGCCGCGGTTCCGGCTGCCATGGCGCAGACGCTGATCGCGAGGTTGAATACGAATCCGCTCAGCAGCAGCGGTGTCCATTTCCAGATCGTTGCAAGAACCGACGGATGGCCGGGTTCGATCTGCGCCTGGGCAACGCCGCAGCCGATCATGAACAGAATAACCAGCGCGCCACCGTGCGCGGGCCGCAGACGCAATGAAAAATTTCCGCTCGTGCGTTCGTCGGCCGCGACGCGCGAGAGGCGGGCAGCCGCAGGCAACAGCACCGGCAGATCGGATCCCTGCGGCAGCGGGCTGTTCCAGTGCAACCTGCTCATACGCCGAACCCGGGCACCCTGATCGCGCGTTCCCAGCGGTGCATCACGTAAACAAGAACGCCCACCAGCACGAAGTAGCAGACGAGCAAGACGTTCATCATCTCCGGCACGTTGAGTTCGTCCGACCAGATCTGGCTCGACATATAAAGCATCTCGGGCACTGCGATCGCGTAAGCGAGCGTCGTCGTTTTCACGAGATTGACCAAATTGTTGTTGAGCGCCGGCAGGCTGATGCGAAACGCGAGCGGAAAAACGATGTACAGGTACGTGCGCAGGCGGCTGAACCCGAGCGACTCCGCCGCTTCAATGGTGGTCCGGGGGACGGCTTCGACGCCGGAGCGAAAGATTTCGACGTTAAATGCGCCCGCAAAAAAAGACAGCGAGATGATCGCCCAGGCAATATTCCCAACCAGCGGCGAAGTGGCTCCGGCCGCATCGGTAGTCGTGAGCAGCGTGCCCACGCCGAAGTAGAAAAAATACAGCTGGACCAGTGGCGGAGTATTGCGGAAGAACTGGATGTACCAGTAAACGATGTTGCGCGTCACCCTCAGACGGGAGCCCTGAAGCCAGGCGCCGGCGATGCCGATCAGCACGCTCAGGACAATGCACGCCGCCGAGAGCTTGACGGTCATTAAAAAGCCGCTGGCGAAGCGGCCACGATCGAACGCGTTGTAGAAAATCGTGAGATTGATGCCGGTGGTCTCGTTTAACCACCGAAACCAATCCCAGAGAAACTGCATCGACCGACCTGCTGCCTACGAAGCCGCGCTGATACGAGCGCGTGCTGGCGGCGCCCCCGGGCGCCGGCGGGGGTGCGAAGTTGCGCTCGTCAAGACGACGCTACTTGTGTTTTTCGCGCGATTCGGCTGCGAACTTGGTGGGTTTGATGCCCCACTTTTTTTCGAGCTCCTGAATCATTCCGGACTTGTGCCAATCCACGGCGGTCTTCGACATGAAGTCCATGAAGCCTTTTTCGCCCTGCTTGACGGCGATGCCCCAGGGTACGAACAGGATCGAATCAAGCGGCATTTCGTACGCGGCCCATTCGGGTTTCAACATTTCCCCGACGATCGCTGTGTCGTCGTACGCGAAGCCGACGCAGCTGCCGTTCTTCAGCGCTGCATACGCTTCGGCGGTTCCCGGAAACGCGACGCCTTCGACGCCGTACTTTTCCTGCAGCTCCTTGTTGTAGAACGCGCCCTGAATCAGGCAAATCTTCTTGCCGCGCAACTGTTCCCAGTTCTTGACCGCCGCTGTTTTCGACGCCAGAACGTTGGTGCCCGAGCCGTAGTAATTGGGCTCCACGATGTCGACGATCTTGCGGCGTTCGGGCGTGTCACTCATCGTCGCAATCATCAGATCGATCTTGCCCTGCTGCAGGAACTGGATGCGGTTGCTGGCGACGACCGGAATCAGTTCCAGCTTGACGCCGAGTCTTTTTGCAACGTCCGCCGCAAGGTCGGCCTCGAATCCGGTGATCTTGCCCGACGGGTCCAGATACCCGAATGGCCGGTAGTCGGCCTTGGTACCCACGACCAAAACACCTTTTTTCTTGATGTCATCCACCGCATCCGCGCGTGCCGCGGTGATTCCCATCACGCTTAAGGTCAGGCCAGCGGCCACCACACAAATAAATTTCTTCAGCATGTCTCTTCCTCGCCCTTGTTTGAACTGCAGTTAGAACCTGTCGACGTGCAATCGATGGTGAACAATGCGCCGCGGCGCACCGGCCGTCAACGTCTCAAGCAGACCGTCGCGCTAGCGTTTTCCCGGCTGCCGATCGTCCGGTCAGCGCGTTCTTGGTTTCCACCAGCGCCTGGTCAAAAATGGTCATGGCGAGATCGATCTCGGCCGTGGTCACGGTCAGCGGCGGCGCGATGCGCCAGACCGAACCGCGCTCGGGCCGCCGGCGGATATTCATGCTGAGCCCAAGTTCCAGACAACGCTGCGTAGTCAACGCACCCAGCTCGTGATGCGGCTCGCGCGTCTCACGGTCGCGCACCAGTTCGATTCCACGCAGCAGGCCCATGCCGCGCACGTCGCCAATCTCTTCATGCCGGCTCTGCAGTTCACGGAGGCGATCGGCAAGATAGCTCCCCATGTCCCGGCTGCGTGTCAGCAGCTGTTCGCTTTCGATCGTTTCGAGCACCGCCAAGCCGACCGTCGACGGCAGTGGGTCCGACACGTGCGACGTGTAGAACGCGAAGCCGCGTCGATGACACAGTGCCTCGACCTCATCGTTGGTAATGACCGCGGCTAGCGGCATCCCGCCGCCCAGCGTTTTCGAGACGGTCATGATGTCGGGCGTGACCTGCAGATGGGTCGCCGCGAACCAGTGGCCGAGGCGGCCGAATGCGGTCTGCGCTTCATCGAAGATCAGCAGCATGCCGCGCTTCTTGGCTTGCGCCTGCAATGCGTTGAAGTAGCCCGCGGGAGGAACCAGTACGCCGCCGGCGCTGATCACCGGTTCGGCGATGATCGCGGCGGGCGCTCCGGCCGACTGCATGTCGTACATCTCGAACCCAATCTTCATGCACGTGAGATCGCACTGGTCGCGGCAGTGCCTGACCGGGCAGCGATAGGCATTGGGCTCGGGGATCACGAACGTGCCGGGCATGCCGGGGCCGTACCCCTTGCGATCACTGGCGAAGGAAACCGAACCGGCGTTGCCGGTGACGCCATGCCACGAACCACCGAGCCCGATCACCTCGAAGCCGCCGGTGTAAAGCTTCGCCATCTTGATTGCGGCTTCGTTGCTCTCACTGCCCGTGTTGAGCAACAGCGACTTCTTCAGCGGCTTCGGCACGATCTTCGCGAGCTTGGCTGCAAGCTGCACTGCGCTACGCGGAATCATTCCCGAGAAAAGATGCAGCGCCGTGTCGCAGCTTTTCTTGATGGCAGCGACGATATTCGGATGACTGTGCCCGACTGTGGCGCACATCTGCCCGGAGGTGAAGTCCAATATCTTCTTGCCGGTGGCGTCCCACACGTAGCAACCACTGGCCCGGTCGATAACCTCCGGATAGACGTCGCCACCGTAACGAATCAGATTGTCTCGAAAGTCGGCTGTCTCGGTGGTATCAGCGCTCATGTAGTTTCCCTGTCACGCGGATCATGTTAACCACGATAACCGCTCACGTTTCTCCGCCTTCGGGCCCGTAGAACATCACCCAGGTGCCGAAATCCGCGCTGAATTCCTCGAACCTATGAGTCGTACCGGCGGCGACGAAAAGCACGTCGCCGGCAGCAAATGAACGGCGCTCGGTGCCATCGAAAAAAATACCATCGCCTTGGGCCACCACATAAACTTCGTCGCGCGTATGCAGCGTTTGCAGGTCGGTTCCGTGCGGGGCATAGAACTTGAGCAGCAGACTGCCGTGCTGAAACAGCGGCACGGAACGCAGCGGACCCGTCACTTCATCGACCTTTGCGAGCGCGGTCGCAACATCGAGATGCACCCGACTGCTTCGAATACTATGTTCTGACATCAGCCGCCTACCCTCCAAAATGACATTGCCCGATCGCGATCGCCTGCTGGCGCTGCTGCTGGTCGCAACGATAATCGCCCTCGCAATTTCCGGCTGGCGTCCTTACGACCGCATGACATGGCTGCTCGAAGTCGCTCCGGTGCTGATAGCGCTGCCCATATTGGTCTTCACCCGCCGCAGTTACCCGCTGACCACCCTGCTCTACATTTTGATTTTCGTGCACGCGCTGGTGCTGATTCTAGGCGGCACTTACACCTACGCACGGGTGCCGCTCGGCGCCTGGGCGCAACAGGCTTTCGACCTGTCGCGCAATCCGTACGACAAGCTCGGCCACTTTATGCAGGGCTTTGTGCCGGTGATGGTGGCGCGCGAAATCCTGATACGCGGAAAGTATGTTGCACCCTGGGCGCTGCGCGCCGTCCCGTCAAGCGGGAGCGAGCTCACCTTCGGGCGGACGGGCGGTAAAGCTCACGCGCGCGGCGGCCGAATGCTCGCGTTCCTTTGTATCTGCATCGCGCTCGCAATCAGCGCTTTGTACGAGCTGATCGAATGGTGGACTGCACTGGCCATCGGCCAGGGCGCCGACGAATTTCTCGGCACGCAGGGCGACGTGTGGGACACGCAGTCGGACATGTTCATGGCTCTGATCGGCGCCATCACCGCACTGATCTCGCTGTCCGCTGTACACGGTCGCCAACTTGAGGCGTTAAGCGCCAGGAACGCTGTCGAATAGTCGGCAGCAGGCGTGCGTAATCGGCCATTCGGTGGATTGCGAGTTCTTTATAACAATCGCACTGTCACATAGTTGATTGAAACTAGCAGTTAGCGCCTGGAGGCGGCGATGTTGATGCGAGTTCGTGAGCGGCACAACGAAGTACAGATCGAGTTGTCCGGCGTAGCTGGCCGACAGGAATCGGTACTGGCCGCGCTCGAAGCTTGCCAGCGTTGCATCGCAGGGGCTGACTCCGCACCCGCGTCAGTGAGCGTTCGCGCCCGCGCCGACGGAATGCAGGTTCGCCTGCGCGCATCGGACGGCCAGCAACTCGACGTCCAGGAAATTTACCGTTGCCTGCGGCGCGCTCTGATCGAGCGCACGCGCACGGTGCTGGCGCCCCGCGTAGTCGGCTGAATAGCCTGACAGCGTCAGTCGGCTAGAACCGCAGCCCGAAGCCCACCGATATCACCGGGTAAAAGCGCAGATCGTCTGCCGCTTCACGGAATTCTCCTTCTTCCGCGCGAATGTCGCTTTGCAGTTGCGCGCACACACCGGCGGGTAGCGCAGTGCCGCAGGTGCCGGTCAGCGTGGCGTTCGGGCGCTGGTACATCACTCCGAGATCAGCGCTGAAATACAAGCGAGACCCGGCGCGCGGACTCAGACCCCAGCCGACGCCCACATACGGGCTCGCCTTCGAAAAACGCACGCGCCCATCGAGCGAGCCCACCTGCGCAGCCGAATAATTGGTGCCATTGATATTGACGGTGCCGCCACCGGGGCGGGCGCTGCCTTCGAACCGCTGGTTGTTGTATGCCAACCCGCCGGAAAGTCTGAAGCCGGTTGCGTAAGGATGCCAGTCAGCCAGCAAAAAACCGGTGCCGAAGCGAAATTTGCCGTCGTACTGGATGCCAGATTCGTCGTAGTCGTGGCTGATCGAGCCCCCATTTGCCAGAGCGCGGATGCCAAAGCGATCTGTGACCAGGCTTTCGAGTTCGAGTCCGATACCAGGAGTGCCGAGCCGCAAGCCACCACCGATACTTTGCGCAAACGCCGATGCCGCTATCGTGCTGGCGGCAACGAGCAGAAGAGACACGACAATTTTTCGATGTGTTTGCACGGCTGCGCTCCTGATCGATCCTCGGCGGACCGCTTCATGCAAACGTTAGGCCAGCAAGCGCCGCTTGATTGCGTGTCAGTCACGCCATTCTTGCGGAATTCCGGAGCCATCGCTGCTCATTTATCCGTGCGAACGTCCGCACTCGCCCGAACACGCGATGCCTGCGCGACTTCGTGTCGCTGATTCCGCCACACCGCCAGCGGCACCTATTCAGAGCCCTCAAATTTGGGTTCGCGCCGTGCCGGAGGTCCCGCCGGACGGCGCTCTCTTGGACGCTCGTCGCGCGC
>JACCZX010000479.1 GCA_013695705.1 Burkholderiaceae bacterium
CCAGCGTCTTGACTCCGGGCGACCCGGCGCCGCTGCCCTATGTGCCGCTGCTCAACCCGCTCGATATTGCGTCATTGTTCGTGCTGGCCGCCGTGCTGCGCTGGCACCTGGCCGATCACCGCGCAGGCTGGCAACGCCCGGTGCGCTTCGCGCTCGGTGGTGCCGCATTCGTTGCGCTCAACGCGGCTGCACTGCGCGCGGTTCACTTTCTGGCCGGCGTGCCGTGGGAAGGCGATGCTCTGATGGAGTCGCTGGTGGTGCACGCGGTGTTGTCGTTGCTGTGGACTGCGACCGCAATGGCGCTGATGGTCTTCGGGCACTCACGCACGATGCGTGGCTGGTGGATGGTCGGCGCCGCTTTACTCGCCGCGGTGGTGGTGAAGCTGTTTTTCGTCGACCTGTCGGGCCAGGACACGATCGCGCGCATCGTGTCGTTCGTTGGGGTGGGCGTCCTGATTCTGCTGATCGGATACCTGGCGCCGGTTCCACCGTCGGCAGCGCAGCCCGCGAGGAGTGCGGCATGAAGCTGATATTGATCAAGGGAATCGTCGCGGCGTGCACGTGCGCCACGCTAATGGCCGCTGCAGCACAAACGCCGGCCAGTGCAGACTTTGCGTTGCGCCTGCCGCTGACGACCACGGGCGATGGCCTGCACGTCGTCGAGTTTCCGGAAGCCGTATATCGAGCGTCGCAGACACGCGCGCTCACGGACCTGCGGATCTTCAATTCACGCGATGAAGCGCTGCCGATCGCGTATGTGTCGGCGCCGGCGCCGTTGGCGCCGGTCTCGCCCGCGGTCGACTTGCGCCTCGCTCGGCTGCCGGTGGAGACCGAAGCCCGCGAATCACTTCTGCGCACTCTTGCGCTCAGGGTCGAACGCGACCGCGAGCGTGCGGTGGTGGAGATTGGGCCGGCGTCGCCGCCTGTGACCGCGACACCTGTCATCGGCGGTTACCTGATCGATGCGCGACCGTTGAAAGACTTGAAGGGCGCGCTCGTCCTGGCGTTCGCGTCCGACGCCCCCGACTACGCGGGCAGGGTGGAAATTCTTGGCAGCGATGACCTCGTCTTCTGGCGCCCAATTGTCGCCGGGCCATTGGCTCGCACGCGCAGCCTCGGCGAGGTCGTCGAACGCAACCGCTTCGACATAGCTCGCCCACCCGCGTTCATTCGTGTTGCATGGAGGTCGAACGACGTTCCGTCCATCGAGCGGGCGCAGTTCGTCGAACACGTCGCGCCGAGCGTGACGCTGCCGCGCGCAACGCTGGCGGCAACGCTGTCCGATGACCGCCGCAGCTTGTATGTCGACGTTCCCGAAGCGTTGCCGATCACGCGCTTGTTCGTGAAAGTGCCCGAGGTGAATCGCGTGCTGCGGGCGCAGGTTTACCGGCACGACGCTGCGCCGTCGCGCGCTCATCGTCCCATTGTCGGCCCGCGCCGCACGCAAGAAAACTGGCAATCGATCGGAACGATCGAAGCATTCCGTGTGCTGCGCGACGGCGTCGAAGTCGAAGGCGCTCCGCTGGCGATTGCGTTTCGCTTCAGTCGCCTGCGCTTTGACTTCTCAGCGCCGCTGGACGGTGATCCGCCGACGATCGAGGCCGAATGGCGTCCGCTGCGCGCAATCTTTGCCGCGCGTGCGCCCGGGCCGTATGTGTTGGCGATCGGTTATCGTGAAACGCTAGCGGGCCCGATGCTCGATGCGCCGGCGATTCTTGCTGCCGATGATCCCGCAGGCGCTCGACTCCCGATCGCGCTCGTCGATGAACGCGCCGGCGCAGCGGTCGGGCCGGCGCAACAACGCGCGCAGCGCACCGCGAGCGAAGCGCGCTGGTCGCGCTATCTGTTGTGGGGTGTACTGGCGGCCGCGGTCATCGGGCTCGCGTGGATGGCGTGGCGCATGTCGCTTCAGATGCGCCAGAGCCATCCACCTGCGACCGACGGCGATGCTCTGTAAGCGCAGCCCGAAATCAAAGCGGCCGGCGGGAGGGTTTTATCCCACCGCCGGCCGCAGCAAGAAACACCGGTTCAGCGAACCAGCGCAACCTGCTCGGGGGCCCTTTGTTTTGCCGTCGGAGCTACGTGCTCGCCGACGATTTCAACTCGCTCCAGTTGAATCATCGGCAGTGCAACCGCTTGCTGTACCGGCGCAGACGCGCTGAATTCCTGGATCCCGACGACCGCCGCCAGCGCTAGCGCGCTGACCGTAATGGCGAAAAACAATGTCGTTTCTAGTTTCGTGATCATGGTCTGCTCCTGGTGCGTTTTGATTGGAATAACTCTCGATGGCCGCACTTTATGTATCGTGCGCGACGTAAGCCATGCGTTTGCGACGAAGTGCACAAAAGCCGGCGCGGGCTGCATGATCTGGGGGCGGACGGTGACGAACCCGGCGCTGACGCGACGAATGCAGCTTTACTGCTGCGGCTTCGTCAACCCGATGCGCCGTCGTGCGCTACTGCAGATGTACGCTACTTGCAGATGCGATGCATGATTCGAAACTTTCTGGGCGGTGTTGTCCTGTGCTTTCTGGCCGCCACTGCCATGGGCGGTGAGCGCATCGACGTCTGGGTTTTGCTGACCGAACCACCGGTAGTGTCCGGCGCGAACAACGCTGAAGCAATTAAGCGGCAGCAGCAAGCAGTGCTCGCCCAGCTGGCGGCGCTGGGTGCGGTCGAGCTGGCCCGCATCAGTCGAGCGCGCAACGCGGTGGCAGTATCGATCGAACCGTCCAAACTGGCGCAAGTAAAGAAAATTTCCGGTGTTCGATCGGTGTCGCAAGTGCGGCACATCGAGCGCGACCCCCCGAAATCGGCTCCAATGCATTGAGCGTTCGACCTGGCGTTGCGTCTCGGCCACAGTCGCGAACGCGCGATTCTCAGGAAATTCCTTTGCAAAGTACTGCCGGGGCGCATAGATTCCCCGGCCTCAAGCAGTAAAAAAATCCCAAGGAGGAATTTCATGAAGCGCATCGCGATGCTGATCGCGGTTGCCGCATTGCTGAACGCATGCGGCGGAGGGTCGGATCAAGCCGAGTCACAAGCTACGGTCAGCAATCAACTCACTACGGCCCGCACGTCGGCCAACGGTTCGCTCATTTCTGGGGCCGGGGATGTCGACAGTGCCGGAAGTGTCTATGCCATCGAGTTCGGCGCGGTCGCTCTTGACCGCATCAGCGCTTCGTTGCGGGGTGCCAAAGGTTCGATCGACGTGTGGGTTGCGCTAAAGCAGCCGCCCGCGGCGGCGCGGCAGGCGGCGCGCATCGACGCCACCGGAGCGAAGCTCGCGCGCGGAGAATCGAATGCCGCACTGGCGGCGGTTGATGCAGAGCAGACAAGCACGATGAATCTGCTCGCGAGTCTCGGCGTGGAAGTGCTCGGCCGCGTGCGGCTGTCGCATAACGCGATCGCGGTGCGCGTGGATGCGGCGCAGCTCCCGGCGATCTCGTCGATCGGAAACGTGGTGTCGGTCAATCCCGTCATTCACCCGGTGCTCGCGCTGGCTGAGGTCGTTCCATACGTGGGCGCGGCCGCGGCACAGGCGGTAGGCAAGGATGGCCGCGGCACGCGCATCGCTGTGCTCGATTCCGGCATCGACTACACGCATGCGGCGTTCGGTGGTCCCGGCACGGTGGCGGCCTATGTGGCAGCGGCGGGTGTCAATCCATCAAATCCTTCGGTTCCGACGACTGATCCGCGCGCGTCGACTTTGGATGGCTTGTTCCCGACCGCGAAAGTGATCGGTGGCTATGACTTCGTTGGCGAAGGTTGGCCGTTCACCCCGCGCACCGAAGATCCCGATCCGATCGACCGCCAAGGCCACGGTACGTCGGTCGGACATATCGCAGCCGGATTCGGCGGCGTCGCATCGGGTGCGTCGCTGTACGCGGTGAAGGTCTGCAGTGCAGTTTCGAGCAGTTGTAATGGTGTTGCACTATTACTTGGGGTCGACTTCGCGCTCGACCCCAACGGTGACGGCGAGATCGATGACGCGGTTGACGTCATCAACATGTCGCTCGGCTCGGCTTATGGTCAGATCGAGGACGACTTGACGCAGGCGTCCAGTAACGCGTCGCGCGCCGGCGTCGTCGTGGTTGCCGCGGCCGGCAACAATGCTGACCATCCCTATATCGTCTCTTCGCCGTCGATTGCGGCCGAAGCGATCAGCGTCGCGCAGACTCAAATCCCGAGTGCGCTGGCGCGTTTTGCCGCGTTGACCGTTTCGCCGCCGCCGGCAGGCCAACCGAATCCGAATACCAATGTGGGCATTCAGGATTGGGCGCTGCCATCCACTTCCCCGACTGCGGGGCAGCTGGTTTTTGTCGGCCGCGGCTGCCCGGCTGATCCCGCGCTGGGAATTCCGGTAGATGACCCGTATGTGCCGGTCCCCGCCGGCGCGCCGATCGCCGGCAGCATTCTGTTGATCGACCGCGGTGCGTGTAACGCGAGTTTGAAAGTCGATCGCGCTGCAAAAGCCGGCGCGGTCGGCGTCATCATCGCCGACAATGTTCCAGGCACAGCGCCGCCCATTTTTGGTTTTGGTGGCGGCACTAACATCGTGCCGACAATATCGGTGACACAGGCTTACGGTAACGCGCTGAAACTGCTGTTGCCCACCGTGCCTGCGGTCAAAGCAAGCTTCCAGCTGACCGCTGAAGTTCCGCTGGTAGGCGGCATCGTGGCGTCATCGGCGCGGGGTCCATCGATCAGCAAGGTTTCTATCAAGCCCGAGATCGGAGCGCCCGGCGCGTCGCTCGCGGCCGCGGTCGGTACCGGCACGGGCGTCGCGCGCTTTGGCGGCACGTCAGGTGCAACGCCGGTGATCGCCGGCGCGGCAGCGATCATGAAGCAGGTGCACCCGACGCGCTCGCCGATGATCATCAAAGCCTTGCTGATGAACAGCGCAGAAACGCAGATTCGCACCAACCCGGCGGCCAGCGCCGAGCTGGCGCCAATCACTCGCATCGGCGCGGGCGAGCTGCGCGTCGATCGAGCGCTGGCGCTCGAAGC
>JACCZX010000480.1 GCA_013695705.1 Burkholderiaceae bacterium
CAGCGCTGTCAATCCATGCTGGCGAAACGTGGCGCACGGAGCTGAGAGGCATCGCGCTTCCCGGCCTCTCGGTCAAATTGATCGCGTAGAGACGATGCCCCTGGTTGTGCCGCTTCCGTCAGACCACGACGCCGACGTCGCAGAACTGGCGAAGTTCTTTTTCGAAACGCTTGGCTTTGTGCCGAACTCGGTGTTGACGATGCAGCGGCGGCCCGCCATCGCCCGCGCGTTCATCGAGTTGAATCGTGCTGTGATGCGAAACGAGGGACGCCTTACTTCCGAGCAGAAGCGGCTGATCGGATTGCTTGCGTCGAGTACAGCAGGTTGCCGCTATTGCCAGGCGCATACGGCGCTTGCTGCGACTCGCTACGGTGCAACTACCGAGCGGCTGGAGCAGATTTGGAACTATCGATCGAGCGAACTCTTCACTGCCGCCGAGCGCGCCGCGTTTGAGTTTGCAATCGCTGCTGCGTCAATACCGAATGCGGTCACGCCCGCAATCGAGGCGGAATTGCGCGCGCATTGGGATGACGGTGAGATCGTCGAGATACTCGGCGTGATTTCGCTGTTCGGATTTCTGAACCGCTGGAACGACTCGATGGCGACGGCACTCGAGCCGGGAGCGAAGTCAGTCGCAGAAACCCACTTGGTCTCGCACGGCTGGTCCGCGGCAAAGCATGGCTAATGGATGGCTATCGACGCAATGGCCGCGCCCCGACCGGTGGCGCGCGATCGGGGGAATCGCACACCGTCCGGGCGGGAACTCGGCTGCCAATCACTTCTTCTCTCCTGTGCTCGCCAGATAAATAGCGCGTTCTTTCGATCGACCTTCGTCGGCGGACGCTTCGTGCGCTTCGGCGGCGTAGCCACTGAATGCACTTGCGTACTCGACCAGTTCGATCAAGAAGCCAATCCTTGTCACGGCAAGCGTGGCAATGATGACCAAGGCGTAGAAGAAGCTGTCCTTCGTTATGAATCGATCCTTGCGTTTCATGACACAACTCCTCTGCGTTATGACTGCGCAAACAAAAAGCCCGGAGGCGTTCAACGCGATCCGGGCTTGGTTGCCAGCCTGGTCCAGCTACCTGCCTGGACCTCCGCTCGGATCATTGGTTAACACGGCAAAGCCGCACAGCTGTCGTCCTGCGCAGAACGTCACGATGCCGGCGGCCGCCAACGTCGCGCGTGCCATGCCCGTCGCCGCGAATCTCGTTCGCGGCGATGGTGGTTGATTGCTGCACGGGTTAAACATCTCTGAACCTCCACGTAGCCGGCGTTATTGCCGGCTGACGCAATGTAATGCGAGCACGATTTTCGTCAACGATTGTCGTGCGTGAATATTCGGCAAGGGTTAGAGAAACTCGCCGTGGACGTCGACGCTTGAGCGAACGCCGATGTCGTCCAACGTGGCCGCGAGCCAGTGCTCGGCCTGCGCGCAACCTAGATCGCGCAGGTGACAAAGGAATTCCCAGTCGGTGTTGAGCTTGCTCGCCACACCCAGCCCGGCCATGGTTTCGTCGGAACGAATCGAGTGGATCAGCACTTCCTTCAACTCCCCGCGAGCCACCTTGCCGCTCTGAATTAACGACATCACAAAAGCGATCACGCGCAGCTCGCGCATCAATGAGGAGTTGAAGCTCACCTCGTTGATGCGGTTCAAGATCTCGGTCGCGGTGCGCGGCACGCCTCGGCGCACGATGGGATTGATATGCACGATCACAACGTCGCGCGTGTCACAGTTGTAGATCAGTGGATAGATCGCCGGGTTACCGACATAGCCGCCGTCCCAGTAATGCTGGCCGTCGATCTCTACTGCCTGGAATAGAAAGGGCAGACAGGCCGAGGCAAGGACCGCTTCCACGCTGATCTCCGCGCTTGAGAAGATGCGCACCTTGCCGGTCTCGACATTGGTGGCGCAGAGATAAAGCAGCAGCGGCGAGTGTTTGCGTAGCGCTGCGAAGTCCACATGGCGTTGCAGAACGTCGCTTAACGGATTCAGATTCAGCGGGTTGAACTCGTACGGCGAGAACACGCGCAGCCACAAATCCGTCCAGAAGTGCAGCGGCGAATGATCAAGCGCGAAAGGCGATCTCTTCAACCACGGCAACTGGCGAACGGGACTGTAGAACTCGGCGGAGCGCGCGATGGCGTGCCAGAAGTTGTGCAGCGCCGTGCGCGCGCCGTCCCGGCCTTGCAGTAGCCCGTAGGCCAATACCGCCGCATTCATCGCGCCCGCGCTGGTGGCGCTCACGCCCTCGAAGGACAACTGACGATCCTCCAACAAGCGGTCGAGCACCCCCCACGCGAACGCACCGTGAGAGCCGCCGCCTTGCAGGGCGAGAGCGATGGGTTTGACCGCCGTCCTTCCGTGCCGCTTACGGATAGCCGTTCGAGTGGCCGTTCTCTTTGTGGCTCCCATGATGGGCATGGGTGTCAACTGC
>JACCZX010000010.1 GCA_013695705.1 Burkholderiaceae bacterium
GGCGCGTCGAGCTCACCGAACGGCAGGAGCAGGTGTTAAAGCTTCTGGCGCGCGGCGCACCGATCAAAATTATCTGCCGCGAACTGGGGTTATCCGAAGGAACGGTGAAAACACACGTAACAGCGATCTATCGGGCCTTTGGCGCGTCGAATCGCACCGAGGCCTTGCTCGCCGCCCTCCGGCACGGCTACGACATCGGCTAAAGCGTTACTCGCCGAGCGCTACGGTACGTCGGTAGCAGCTACGGTCTCAGTCGCATTCTGAATCATCGGCAAAGTCGTCAGACCAAGCATCTCCGCCAGCGTGTTGTTCAGAACAGCGGCAGTGGTCGGCTTCTGCAGGACCGTCGGTTCTTCCACGCGGCTGCGCGCGATGGCCGATGACATCGTCGGGGAAAGCTCCATGCGTTCATGCATCACGCGCTGAAATTCCGACAGCACGTCGACGCCCTGTACCGCCGTTAACATCACGACCGGAATCGGGAATCCGACCAGCTCGCGGACTCTGAACACTGCTTCGACTCCGCTGATCGAGTGCGGCCCGAGATTGTGATCGGCCAATATGGCGTCGATCCGCTGTTGCACGCTGATGCGCTTGATCAGTTGCGCGTTGTAGCCGGTCGACGGCACCACCTCCGCGCCCCACGACTTGATCAGGCGCGTCAGGCTGTTCAAAATTTCCGTGTTGTCTTCGATCACAACGAACGTGAAGCCATTGAGTGGCCTGATCGTGACGTCAAGCGTCTCGGGGCTGCTGCGCTTTATGCGAGGCGGCGAGCTCGACCGTGGCGCCTCGACGCGAAATACCGTGCCGGTGCCTGGCCTAGTGGTGACGATCAGCGGATGACCGAGCAGTCCGCAAATACGTTTTACGATTGATAAGCCAAGCCCGAAGCCCGAGCCGCTGTTTTCCGCTTTGGAACTTTCGCCACGATAAAACTCTTCGAAGATGCGGTCGAGCTCACCCTGCTTGATGCCGGGGCCGGTGTCCCAGATTTCGAGACTGATCAACCCGTTGCGCGGGCGCGCCGCCAACAGCACTCCGCCTTTTTGCGTGTAACGAATCGCATTGGCGAGCAGATTGCGAATCACTCGCTGCAGTAACAACGAATCACTGTCGATCGGGATGCCGCCCCGCTTGATCCGCAGCGACAGTCCCTTTGACGCCGCGAGTGGGGTGAACTCCTGCTCCAGCAGCGAAAACATGTCGTCGATCAACACCTGCTCGAGACGCGGCTGAATCGAACCCGAATCGAGCCGCGAAATCTCGAGCAGCTCCTCCACCAGCTTGGACAGCGTCTCGACTGCCGTCGAAAGGTTGTTGACGAGCGGCTCGAGCGGGCCATGCGCACGTTTTTTCAGCAACGAAACGTAAATTCCGATCGCCTGCAACGGCTGCCGTAGATCGTGACTTGCCGCCGCGAAAAACTGTGTCTTCGAGCGCGTGGCATTTTCCGCCTCACGCCGTGCTTCTTCGGCCATGCGTTTTTCGGCGACGAGTTGCTCGACCAGCACTTCGTTTTCGTAAGTGTTTTTGACTGACTCGAACACCGCGTTGCCGAAGTCGCGGCCGTAGAGCACAGTGAAAAGGAACACGGCAGTCATCACCACCGCAGCGGTGTAGTAAGTCGGGTCCTGTTCCAACACCATGCGCGCGATGAGCGGGACCACGGCGAGCAACATGAAGGCATGAAACGCAGGGCGATGGCTTGCGTACAGCGTCAGCGATCCGAACGCGACACTCAGAATGACGGCTACCAGGACCACTTGATTGAGTGGCTGGTTGCTCGAAAAAAACAAGAAGCCTGCGGCGCCCCACAGCAACCCGGACGCCACCGCCTGCACAACCCAGCGCGTGGCCCAGGTGTCGACCGACTCAGCCACACGCTCGGCGCGCCGAAACTTGTACGACAAGCGCAGGCGCGACAGCGATTCAAGCAAAATGAGCAGCGACCAACCCAGCAGCAGGTTCTGCTCCATCGAATTCCACAGCACCATGACGAGTGCGAACGCGCCGACGATGCTGACCAATACCGATTGCGGAACCTGCCGGTAAACCGACGCCATCACGCCGGCGAGAATTTTCTCCTGCCGCTGCTCTGGAGTTTCCTCGGCAAAGCCGAAGCGGGTCAGCGGACCTGACA
>JACCZX010000017.1 GCA_013695705.1 Burkholderiaceae bacterium
CCGCGTGGTAGTGACTCTTGTTGCATCAACCCTTCGAGTTCGTCGGCAACGCTACGGGAGATGCAAATCAGGGCATCACTTTCCTCGATCGCCGTTTCGATCCAACCGCGGAACCACTCGGACGTGCCTTGGGGCCAGCATTGGGGTAGCCGCAGCGGAAGCAAGTCGTAGACGACCGTCTGCACGCTGCCGTGCAATTCCCTGATGCATCGGAACAAGTGTGCAAATTCCCGGTAGCGCTCCCATGAAGAATCGAGCATCAACAAGCAATCACCCCATTGGAGCTTCACCTGCACGTTATTGACGTCCTCGCGTTCGACCGGCGCGCGTAGGCCATGCGCGTCAAGCAAGTCGGTTGCCTCTATCAACTCATCGCCCTCGAGACGGACGGCAATCACGTGCACGCCGGGACGAGCACTGCAGTACAGCCAGCGAACCACATTGCGCACCACGCGCTGGATACCTGTTCCGTGATCGACCACAGCGACGTGGCTCACATCGATCAGGATCCTCTGCTGGGCAAATTGAGGTGCACTTAGACTCGCATGCAACGCGCGCGCGGTGGGCTCGGCCAGTCGTTCGGCGCCATTAACCGGCGCCAAGATGCCGCCCACTTCGCCGATCACTACTGAGAGCGAAACGGCCGACTGGCGTGCCGTGAATTCGTCGACGAGTAGCGCGAACTCTGCCGCGACCCGCTCGCCGCCGTGTTCGCGCACCACATAGTCACGTCCGCGTTGGCGAAACGCCGAGAGCAAAGTGGGCTCTCGATGAAGTCGGTCGAACAGCGTCGTCAGTGCGTACGCCGATGGCTCTGCCGGGAGCTTGAGAACGACTTCGTCAGGGTAGTCCTCAAAACTCCCGGCGTCATTTAGGGCCACAGGAACGCCGTGCGCAAGGCAGTCGAGCACGCCTTTTGATGTCCCACCGCGGCTGTTCGTGCGCAACTGCACGGCCAGGTCAGTGACGGAAAGAAAACGCTCGTACCGCTCCTCGTCTACGTAGCCCGTGACGCTTACGCGGTCCCCGATGCCGCTCGCGGCGATCGCCTCCTCGAGCGCATGACCGAAATCGTCCTTTGCGAGCTCACCGACATAGAGCAATCGCGCCCGTGGATCGCGGCCGAATGCCGAGTGTCGGAATGCCTCCAATAAGAGGTTGCCGCACTTTGTCCAGACGACATGTCCGAACGTGCACACCAGGAAGTCATCCTCGCCGAGGGCGAGCTCACCCCGCGTTTCGGCGCGACGAGCCGCGCTAAGCATGGGCCGCTCGCGAGTCATCTGATTAACAATGCGGTACGGCGCGGCCCAGCCCTCCGGGTAGTGCGCCAACGCGACCTCGCGGTTAAACGGCGAGTGCGACACGATACCGGTCGCTCGGTCGATCACGGACTTGGTGGCCGGCAACGCGATCATCGCGTCACCGACCGGATCGCGCGTTGCCTGCACTGGCGCAAAGTATCGTCGCGCGCGCGAGCCATGTGAGTGAATCATCTCCCGCTTAAAACTGCCGGACTCGCCCGCATTGAAGTCCAGAAAGCCGTACATACCGCTTAAGAAGGCGTCGTGCAGCACGACTATTCCGGGATGGCGGAACAGATGGTCGAGCATGTAAGCATGGAACTCCGAGTTCCCCATCTCGTAGACCACCGCGTCGTAGTCATCCGCGCGCGATAAAAACTGCTGATGCGGTCGGATCGTGAAGTTCGAGCGAAGGTACGAGTCACTGACCTCGTAATCGTCGACGTACAGATCGATCGCAAAATACCGGCCGAGGAACGGCAGCAGCGCGGCGTTGTAGTCGGCGACACCCGAACGGCAGGGAGGCAGCGGCGTGAAGATTGCAATCCGGCGCTGCGGCAGCAGCGAAGCCCCGGCGATTGTTAAGGCGGGCTTGCTCGCCGCTTGCGCTTCGTGCAGCGCGTCGAGGGCAATTTGCGTCGATCGGGTCCAGGTGAAGTGCTTTGCTCGCTCGACGCCGTGGCGGCTCAGCTCACGGCGCATGTCGTCGTCGGTGAGCAGCCGGGTGAGCCGTTCGGCCAGCGCCGCCGGCACGCAGGCATCGAACAACGCATCGTCACGTCCGACGATTTCCGCAGTGCTCGAGTTGTTCGCGCCGAGGACGGGCGCGCCGCATTGCATCGCCTGCAGCACCGGCGAAGCGAAGCCCTCGTACAGCGATGGGAAGACGAAGGCATCGCACAGGTTATAGAACGCGATCAGGTCGTCGTCGGACACGTATCCCGTGACCTTCATCTCGTCGTGGCCCAAACCGCATCTGCGCGCCTGCGTGAGCAGGCTCCCGTGTGTCTCGGGCGAAATCGCACAGACATAAACCAGTTGCAGGTCGGCACGAAGCGCAGCCGGCAGCTCGGCATACGCGGCCAGCGCACCGGGCAAGTTCTTCCGGAAGTCGTCGCCACCGGTGTAGAGCACGAACTTTCGCTTAAGTCCCCAGCGCGCTCGAAAGGCTGTCTGCGCTTCGTCTGTCATTTGACGGGGCGCGAAGCGCGCATCGGCCCCGCCATGAATCGTGGTGATGCGCGCTGCGTCGATCCCGACCAACTCAATGGCGTCGCGGCGCGTTGTCTCGGAGGTCGCTAGAAGATGGTCGAACTGCCTGAGCGTCTCCAGCTTCTCGTGATACCAGTGATGAACCTCGGGCTGTTCGAGGTAGCGCTTTGGAAAGCGTAACGGTGTCAAGTCGCATAGCGTCGCGGATCGAACAAGGCGCGGCACTCGCGGCAACTTCCGTGGCACAACCGCATGGTCGTCAAGGCCTTCGAACACGTTTGCCACGTGGAGCACGTCAGGCTGTAAGGCGAGCCAATGGCGCCGAATCAGGCATTCCGCGACGTCCCGGGCCGCACTGCGTCCCGCATTGCTCTGTAAGTCAATTGGCGGGTGCCGGTATACGCTGAAGCGCGATGCTGGAAGAATTCCCTCGAATGCCCTGATCACAGAGTCGACGGTGTTGGCGAGATTGCCATTAAGGCACGCGCGAACGTCGGCAGCGAGGGCGATTTCGCGAGTCAGGTACTCGGAATAATGTAGGCCGCCGCGCCCTTGCAACCGCTCACTCTGGCAGGCCTGGAGGTCAAATACGATCCGCATCGATTTGCTGCCGTTCGGATGCCTGGCGTCGTCGAGGCAGGAATCAGTCAAGCCCTTCAGGCGCGAGCGCTATAAGCTGTTCAAGGCGCGCGCCGACGCGCGATTTCCTGCTGAATGCGCAACGTAAGGTCCGCAATCGTGGCGTCCGCATGCATGATGTCGACGCGACGCTTGGCAGCTGCATTGGTCGACGTGCTCGGCGATGCGTTTGCGCGCACAGCACTTAGCAGCGCAGGCCCGGCCGTCGCTGCTGGTGAAGGTGCACGGCGAATCAAGTCCGCCAAGGCGCGCAGCGGCGCTGTGATTCGCCACGAGTGGCTGCGCCGCATTGATTCGATCGTGTCCTCGGCCAACAGCGCGCGCGCAAGGGCCCGCTGCTCACGCGCCTCCAACTCACGCTTGCGTGTCTCAAGCTCCCTGGCGATCGACTCCGCGCGCAAGGCATGCGCCTCGGCCTGTTGTGCGAGCGCTTCCGATTTTGTTGCTCGCATCGCAAGCGCTGTGAACTCGCGGTCGGATGCGTTGGCATGCATCTCGACCTCAGGTAATCCAGGCGCGGAATGCGTTGAAGTCTCGAGCCCGTCCTCGGAAGGAATGCGGTTCACGCGCGCCCGAAATCGTCGGATAGCCGAACGATGTCATCTTCGCCCAAATAATCTCCGCATTGAACTTCAACCATAGTCAACGTCTGATCAGTTGCGTTCTCTATCCGATGCTGGACCTGCATCGGAACGTAAATCGACTCGTTCGGCGCCAGATCGACGACGCGCTCACCGACAGTAACGTGAGCGGTTCCTCGCACGACCACCCAGTGCTCCGACCGTTTCTGATGCATCTGCAGCGAGAGCTTCTTTCTCGGACTTACTTCGATTCGCTTTACCTTGAACTGCGGCGCATCGTGTAGCACGGTGTACTTGCCCCATGGACGATGCACCGTTAGATGCTCTTTGGCAGTAATGTGGCCGTCTCTTTTGAGCTTGGCGACGATGTCCTTCACTTGCTGACTAGAGTCCTTGTGTGCGACCAGCACCGCGTCGGGCGTATCGATGACGACTAAGTCTTCGACGCCAACCGCTGCCACCAGTCGATCTTCCGAGCGCAGATACGTGCGCCGTGAGTTGACAAGGATGGTGTCGCCCTCCGTGCTGTTGCCGGCTTCGTCGGTCTCGCGCGTTTCAGCGACCGCCTTCCAGCTTCCGATATCGCTCCAGCCGAATGCGCATGGGATGACGGCGACGT
>JACCZX010000064.1 GCA_013695705.1 Burkholderiaceae bacterium
TTCTCGTCGGCCGACGCCGGCGGCAAACTGCAAGAGTGGTCGCAAGCGTTACAACGACTGGCGATGATCGTCTCAGACCCCGACATGCATAACGCGATCGGCGATCCGAAAGTTGGTCCGGATCAGCTGTACGGGCTCGTTGGGGCGGGGACTGGCGAAGCGTTAAGCGCAGACGCTCAGAGCTTCGTGCGCGTTCTGATCGAGAACGATCGACTGTCTGTCCTGCCCGAAATTGCAACGTTGTTCGAGTCGCTGAAGAATGAGCGCGAGGGCGTGATCGAAGCGCAGATCGAGAGTGCATTTCCGGTCGACGACGCTGCGCTGGCGCAACTGGTTGCCGATCTCGAGCAGCGTTTCAAACGCAAAGTACGGCCGCAAGTCACGGTCGATCGCGCGCTGATCGGCGGCGCGCTGATCACGGTCGGCGATGAAGTGATCGACGGCACCGTGCGTGGCCGGCTTGCGAGCATGGCTTCGGCACTGCGTACTGAATAGTCAAACTAGAGCAGGAACCTCAATGCAACAACTGAAACCTTCCGAAATCAGCGAGCTGATCCGCAATCAAATTCAGAAGCTCACCCTGACCGCGGATTTCCGCACGCAGGGGACAGTCGTCACGGTGACTGACGGCATTTGCCGCATTCACGGCCTGGCCGATGTGAGCCAGGGAGAGATGCTCGAGTTTCCCGGCGATACGTTCGGGTTGGCGCTCAACCTCGAGCGCGATTCGGTCGGCGCGGTGGTGCTGGGCGGCTACGAACACATTCGAGAAGGCGATCCGGTGAAGGCGACCGGCCGCATTCTCGAAGTCCCGGTCGGACCGGAGTTGCTCGGCAGGGTCGTCAATTCACTCGGTCAGCCGATCGATGGCAAGGGCCCCGTTAACGCGAAAATGACCGACGTCATCGAGAAAGTGGCTCCCGGTGTGATCGCGCGCCAGTCGGTTTCGCAACCGGTGCAGACGGGAATTAAGGCGATCGATGCGATGGTGCCGGTCGGTCGCGGCCAGCGCGAGCTGATCATCGGTGATCGGCAGACCGGCAAAACCGCGGTGGCCATTGACGCGATCATTAATCAGAAGGGCAAGGATCTGATTTGCGTGTACGTCGCGATTGGTCAGAAGGCTTCAACGATCGTGACCGTGTTGCGCAAGCTCGAGCAGTACGGCGCGATGGATTACACGATCATCGTGGCGGCGTCAGCGTCGGAGTCGGCGGCGATGCAGTACATCGCTCCGTACTCGGGCTGCACGATGGGTGAGTATTTCCGCGACCGTGGGCAGGATGCGTTGATCATCTATGACGATCTGACCAAGCAGGCGTGGGCGTATCGGCAGGTGTCATTGCTGCTGCGGCGCCCGCCGGGGCGCGAGGCGTTTCCGGGCGATGTGTTTTACCTGCACTCGAGATTGCTGGAACGGGCTGCCAGGGTGAACGCCGATTACGTCGAGAAATTCACCAAGGGTGAAGTCAAAGGCAAGACAGGCTCGTTAACCGCGCTGCCGATCATCGAAACGCAGGCCGGCGACGTTACGGCGTTTGTGCCGACCAACGTGATCTCGATCACCGACGGTCAGATCTTTCTTGAAACCGATCTGTTCAACGCAGGTATTCGTCCTGCAATCAATGCCGGCATTTCAGTGTCGCGCGTCGGCGGCAATGCGCAAACGAAGGTCATCAAGAAGCTCGGAGGCGGTATTCGCCTGGCGCTCGCGCAATATCGCGAGCTCGCGGCGTTCGCGCAGTTTGCATCCGATCTCGACGACGCCACTCGCAAGCAGCTCGAGCGCGGCCGGCGAGTGACCGAGCTGATGAAGCAACCGCAGTATCAGCCGCTGCAGGTATGGGAAATGGCCGTCACCTTGTTTGCGGTAAATCAGGGCGCATTCGACGATATCGAAATCAAGGATTGCCTGTCCGCCGAAAAAGCTTTGCGCGACTTTGTCAAAACCAAGTACGCGGCGCTGGTCGATCGCATCGAGACGAGCAAGGAAATGTCGAAGGATGACGAAGCCGAGCTGACGAAAGCAATCGCAGAGTTCAAAAAGAGCTCGTAGCAAGAGGCGTCTGATGCCGAGTACCAAAGAAATCCGAGGCAAGATCAAGAGCGTGCAGAACACGCGCAAGATCACCAAAGCAATGGAGATGGTTGCTGCTTCGAAGATGCGCAAGGCGCAGGAGCGCATGCGCCAGATTCGGCCGTACGGCGACAAGATTCGCAACATCGTGGCGCACCTGGCGCTGGCCAATCCGGAGTATCGGCATCCGTTCGTCGTCAAACATCAGGGCAAGAAAGCCGCGGGCGTGATCCTCATTACTACCGACAAGGGCCTGTGCGGCGGGTTGAATACCAACATCCAACGTGCGGTGTTGTCGAAGGTGAAAGAACTCACCGGACAGGAAGTGAAGGTCCTTGCCACCGCGATCGGCAACAAGGGTTTTGGTTTCCTTCAGCGTTTAAACGCGAACGTCGTCTCGCACTATGTGCAAATGGGCGACCGGCCACATATCGAAAACCTGATCGGCCCGGTCAAGGTGCTGCTCGATCAGTACGCCCAGGGCAAGCTGGACGCGGTGTATCTGGCGTACACCCGCTTCGTCAATACGATGAAACAGGAGCCGGTGATCGAGCAATTGCTGCCGCTGACGGCTGACCGGCTGACGCAGAGCGAAGAGGAAAGGCGCGCGTATTCGTGGGACTACATCTACGAGCCGGATCCGCGCGCGGTGATCGACACGTTGATGGTGCGCTACGTCGAGGCTCTCGTTTACCAATCGGTGGCGGAAAACATGGCGTCCGAGCAGAGTGCGCGCATGGTGGCGATGAAGTCGGCGTCTGACAACGCGAAAAAGTTGATCGAAGAATTGCAGCTCGTCTACAACAAGACGCGGCAGGCAGGAATCACGAAAGAGATTTCAGAGATTGTCGGTGGCGCTGCTGCCGTCTCATAGTTGGAGTGACGCAATGAGTACTGGCACCATAGTTCAATGCATCGGCGCAGTGGTGGATATCGAATTTCCGCGCACCGCGATGCCGCAGGTCTACAACGCGCTGACGCTCGATGCAGACGAGAGCAACAAACTCGTCGAGCAGGGGCTGACTTTCGAGGTGCAGCAGCAACTCGGTGACGGGATAGTGCGCACGATCGCGATGGGATCATCGGATGGCCTGCGGCGTGGGATGTCGGTCACCGACACCGGCGCCAACATTCAGGTGCCGGTCGGTCCCGGTGTGCTCGGTCGAGTGATGGATGTGCTGGGCCGTCCGATCGACGAGCGCGGGCCGATTTTGTCGGACGAGCGGCGAGGGATTCATCAGGCGGCGCCGAAATTCGATGAGCTATCGCCGTCGGTTGAGCTGCTCGAAACCGGCATTAAGGTTATCGATTTGATTTGTCCATTTGCCAAAGGCGGGAAGATCGGACTGTTTGGCGGCGCCGGGGTTGGCAAGACAGTCACGATGCTCGAGCTGATAAACAACATCGCCACCGAACACTCGGGGCTATCGGTGTTTGCAGGAGTTGGCGAGCGGACGCGCGAAGGCAATGACTTTTATCACGAGATGTCGGATGCGAAGGTCATCGTGCAGGATGATCTGAGCAAGTCGAAAGTCGCGATGGTGTTCGGACAGATGAACGAGCCGCCTGGCAATCGCTTGCGCGTCGGCCTGACCGGCTTGACGATGGCCGAGCGATTTCGCGATGAAGGGCGCGACATCCTGTTCTTCGTCGACAACATTTACCGCTACACCCTGGCGGGTACAGAAGTGTCGGCGCTGCTCGGCCGCATGCCCTCCGCGGTAGGCTATCAGCCAACATTGGCCGAAGAGATGGGCAAGCTGCAGGAGCGCATCACGTCAACCAAGGTTGGATCGATCACGTCGATTCAGGCGGTGTACGTGCCGGCCGACGATTTGACTGACCCTTCGCCTGCGACCACGTTCGGCCACCTTGATGCAACCGTGGTGCTGTCACGCGATATTGCCGCACTTGGTATCTATCCGGCAGTCGATCCGCTCGATTCCACCTCGCGCCAGATCGATCCGAACGTCGTCGGTGAAGAGCACTACGACACCACGCGCCGCGTGCAGGCGACGCTTCAGCGCTACCGCGAATTGCGCGACATCATCGCGATCCTCGGCATGGATGAGCTCTCGCCCGAAGATAAGCTCGCCGTGTCGCGCGCGCGCAAGATTCAGCGCTTTTTATCGCAGCCGTTCAAGGTGGCGGAAGTGTTCACCGGCTCGCCGGGCAAATATGTGTCGCTGAAAGACACGATTCGCGGCTTCAAGATGATTGTCGACGGCGAATGCGACGCATTGCCCGAGCAGGCGTTCTATATGGTCGGCACGATCGACGAGGCGTTCGAGAAGAAAGTTCAGTAATGGCGACGATCCACGTCGACGTTGTAAGCGCGGAAGAGGGCATCTTCAGCGGTGATGCGGAATTCGTCGCGCTACCCGGTGAAGCGGGCGAGCTCGGCATCTATCCGCGCCACACACCGCTGATCACTCGAATTCGCCCCGGCGTGGTCCGCATCAAGATGCCAGGCAAGGCTGACGAAGAGCACGTGTTTGTCGCCGGCGGCATACTGGAAGTTCAGCCGAACGTTGTCACTGTGCTGGCCGACACTGCGATTCGCGGCCAGGATCTCGACGAGGCCAAGGCGCGCGATGCGCTGGCCAAGGCGGAAGAAGCGCGCAAGAACGCTGGCAGCGAACTCGAAATCGCGAAGGTCGAAGCCGAGATGTCGGCACTGGCGGCTCAGCTGGCTGCGATTCGCAAGCTGCGCGGCAAGTAACGAATCGGCGCGCGGAAAATAGGGGCGGCCGCGTGCCGCTCCTTTGTTTTTGCCGTAGCTACTACCATGGTGGCCTATGCGCCGTCTGATTCCGCTGCTATTGCTGCCGCTGTCGCCTGTTCATGCTCAACAAAGCTCGCAGACACTTGACCGCGTCGTTATCACCGCGACCCGCACCGAACGCGCGCAGCTCGACGTGCCCGCGTCTACCGACGTGATCGAGCGCGATGAGGTGCGCGATACCAATCTCAGAGTCAATTTGTCCGAGTCCCTCGTGCGTGTTCCCGGTCTCGTGATACTCAATCGGCAGAACTATGCGCAGGACCTGCAGATTTCGATGCGCGGCTTCGGTGCCCGCTCGACTTTCGGCGTGCGCGGCGTGCGACTTTACGTCGATGGGATTCCCGCTACGATGCCCGACGGCCAAGGCCAGGTGTCGCACTTCGCGCTCAATGCGGTCGATCGCATCGAAGTCTTGCGCGGACCGTTTTCCGCACTCTATGGAAATTCGTCCGGCGGCGTGATCGCAATGACGACGCGACTCGAGTCGGGAGCAAATGCAGGCCCGAACGAGTTTGAAGTCTCGGGCGCGGCCGGTTCATATGGCACATGGCGAGGCGGTGTTAACTTGAGCGGCGGCGCCGCGCCGTACGCTTATGCAATCGATGCGAGTCGATTTTCAACCGATGGTTATCGCCACTACAGCCAGGCCACGCGCGACGTCGTCAATCTGCGCGCTGCTGCCCTCGATACGCCGCTTGGACGTTTGCGCGTGACGTTCAACGCAGTCGACATTCCGCAAGCCGAAGACCCGCTTGGGCTCACGCGTGCGCAGTGGCAGGACAATCCACGGCAAGCGTCGCCGCAGGCCCTGCAATTTCGCACGCGCAAATCGACCGAGCAGCAACAACTCGGAGCGCAGCTGGCCGGTGACCTGACAACACGCTGGAGCTACCAGGCGGGGGCGTGGACGGGCCGCCGCGGTGTGACGCAGTTTCAGGCGATTCCGGTCGCGGTGCAGGCGAGTCCCAATCATCCGGGCGGCGTTATCGACTTCGATCGGACCTACGGTGGTGTCGATGCACGCGCGCAGCTTGCACTGGCTTTCGCAGTGCTGACACTCGGCGCCAATTTCGAGCGGCTCGGTGAAGATCGTCGCGGCTATGAGAATTTCACACTGCTGCCGGCACCGGTGCTCGGCACGCTGGGAAAATTGCGGCGCGATGAACGCAACGTAGTCGAAGCGCGCGATCTGTATGCGCAAGCCGAGTCAAAACTCGGAGGGCTATGGCAGTTGCATGCCGGTGTACGTGCGTCGCAAGTCGAGTTTCGCGGCGACGATAGGTTCATCAGCAACGGCGATGACTCGGGCCGCGCGCGCTACGACGCGATCAATCCTACGGTTGGCATCGTCGCGCGCCCATCGGCGGCGAGCAGTGTGTACGCGTCCTACGGTCGTGGTTTCGAAACTCCGACACTTAATGAGCTTGCGTATCGGCCTGACGGCAGCGCGGGGTTTAACACTGCGCTCGAGCCGGCGCGCAGCAATAACTTCGAGGTCGGCGCCAAAGCGGCGTGGTCACGCGCGCTGCACGGGACCGTTGCTGTTTTCACCTCTCGTACTGAGAACGATATTGTGGTCCGCACGAATGCCGGCGGCCGCTCGACGTTCGCCAATGCGGCGGCAACACGGCGTCGCGGCGTTGAGGCGAGCGTCGGCTGGGAGCTCGCTCCCGTGCTTTCAATGTATGCGTCGATGGCAGCGATTCGCGCCGAGTTCAGCGAGCCGTTTTTTACCTGCGCCGCGGCGCCCTGCACTACACCGACCGTGCGGGTGCCGGACGGCAACCGGCTGCCGGGAGTGCCCTCTTACACCGCTTATCTGGAAACCAAATATCGCTCGCCCGTTGCCGACGTGACGCTGGAATGGCGAGCGCAATCCAAGTTATCGGTCGACGATCGCAACACCGACGCGGCGCCCGGATACGCGGTATTCAACCTCGCAATCGCGCGCACGTTCGCTGTTGGCCCGACCGCGTTGCGCGCTTTCGTGCGGCTCGATAATGTCCTCGACAATCGCGTCATTGGTTCAGTCATCGTAAATGAATCGAATAGCCGATTCTTCGAGCCGGCACCGGGCCGCACTTGGCTTGCGGGCCTGGACGTGAAATTTTAAACGGCGCCGACGCTGCAATGCAGACTCGCTGTTACGCTCGCACCGTGAATCGTCGTCGCGCA
>JACCZX010000068.1 GCA_013695705.1 Burkholderiaceae bacterium
GCGATCGATCGCCCTGCGCGGCGCGCGACGTTGACGGTCAGCGCGCCGGGCACGTCGCAGCCGCAGGACATCGGCGCCATTGTCGCTGCAGGCTGCAATTGGTGGCCGCTGGCGATGTCCCGCGAGCTCGACGACGCGATCCTGATGCTGCGCACGAATCAGATCGATATCGGCACGTGGTTATTGAAGACGCAGGGCGACGCCGATTCCGTGCTCGCGGTGGATGCAGCGCTCGAGGAACATCACACTCATTGGTTGGTGCGCGAGACGATCGGCATGCTTCGTCGCACTCTCGCGCGGCTCGACGTGTCGTCGCGCACGCTGTTCGCGCTGATCGAGCCCGGGTCGTGCTTCACCGGCACGTTGTTTGAGCTCGCGCTGGCGGCCGACCGCAGTTACATGGCGGCGGAGGGCACCGTGATTGCGCTGTCGCCACTGAACTTCGGCGCGTATCCGCGCGTGGATCAGCTCGCACGCGTCGATGCGCGCTTTTATCGCGAACCGGAGCCGGTCGAGCTTGCGCGAACAGCCATCGGCAGAAAGCTTGCGGCGAGCGAGGCGCTTGAACTTGGTCTGATAACGGTCGCCCCGGACGAACTCGACTGGGCCGACGAGATCCGCATCGCGCTCGAAGAACGCGCCAGCTTGTCGCCCGACGCATTGACCGGCATGGAAGCGAATCTGCGCTTCGGTGTGACCGAGACAATGGAAACCCGCGTGTTCGGGCGGCTCTCCGCGTGGCAGAACTGGATCTTCACGCGCCCCAATGCGGTAGGCGAAGCCGGCGCGTTGAAGGTGTACGGCAGCGGCAACAAGGCGCGGTTTAACTGGGAAAGAGTATGAACATCAGCAGCGAGAAAATTCCGAACAACGTCGACCTTGCCGCTGACAAGACGCTGCAACGCGCGCTCGAACAGTGGCAGCCCAAGTTCGTTGATTGGTGGCGCGATGTGGGGCCGGACGGCAGCCAGGCGTTCGACGTGTATCTGCGCACGGCCATTAGTGTCGAGCGTGACGGTTGGGCGAACTTCGGCTACGTGAAGATGCCCGAGTATCGCTGGGGCATCTTCCTGAACCCGGTGCAGCCCGGCGGAACGATCAACTTCGGCGATCACAAGGGTCAACCGGTCTGGCAAGACGTGCCCGGCGAACACCGAGCGAACCTGCGCCGCATCATCGTTACCCAAGGCGATACCGAGCCGGCGTCGGTCGAACAGCAGCGCCATCTGGGATTAACCGCACCGTCGTTGTACGACCTGCGCAATCTGTTCCAGATCAACGTCGAAGAAGGTCGCCATTTATGGGCGATGGTCTATCTGCTGCATCGCTACTTCGGCCGCGACGGTCGCGAGGAAGCCGAAGCGCTGCTCGAGCGCCGCTCGGGCGACGCCGACAATCCGCGCATCCTCGGGGCCTTCAACGAGAAGACGCCGGACTGGCTGGCGTTTTTCATGTTCACGCACTTCACCGATCGCGACGGCAAGTTTCAGTTGAACGCGCTGGCCGAGTCGGGCTTCGAGCCGCTGGCGCGCACCACACAGTTCATGCTGACCGAAGAAGCGCACCACATGTTCGTCGGCGAATCCGGCGTGTCGCGGGTGATCCAGCGTACCTGCGAGGTCATGAACCAGTTGAAGACCGATGAGGCTGCCAAGGTGCGCGCGGCGGGCGCGATCGATCTGCCGACGCTGCAGCGCTATCTGAATTTCCACTACAGCGTGACGATCGATTTGTTCGGGGCGGATCAGTCATCCAACGCCGCGATCTTCTACAGCTCGGGACTCAAGGGCCGCTATGAAGAGACGAAACGCGACGACGACCATCTGCTGAAAGGCGCGAGCTACAAAGTGATCGACGCGTCATCGGGCTCGCTCGTCGAGCGCGAGGTGCCGATGCTCAATGCGTTGAACGAAGTGTTGCGCGATGATTTCATTCGCGACTCCGAAGCCGGCATCGGCCGCTGGAATCGCGGGATCGAGAAAGCGGGCCAGCCGCAGCGCCTGAAGGTGCCGCACAAGGCGTTCAACCGACGCATCGGCTCGCTGGCGGGAGTGCGCGTCTCGCCCGACGGCCAGGTGATCTCCGAAGCCGAGTGGCAATCGCACGT
>JACCZX010000411.1 GCA_013695705.1 Burkholderiaceae bacterium
GCAATCGATCGCTGCTGTTCGGCGAGTTCCACCGTCTGCCGCCTCTCGATCTCGCGTGCTTGCAGGCCGCCTTCCTTTGAGATGCGGCCTTCCTCCAGAACGCGGTCTGTCGCCAGGCGCGCCATCCCGATCGCTTCGCGCGCCGAGATCTGTGACGTCTCGACTTCGCGTTCGCTCGACGAGCGCTCGCGTGCGAGCTCGGTGCGTTGCTGGGCGCGCGCAACTTCGACTTCGCGCTCCTGGCTTAGACGGGCGTATTCGGCCTCGCGGTCGATATCGAGTGACAGTTTTTCCGCTTCGAGATTCTTGCTGCGAATTGAGATCATCGTGTCTTGCTCGACGTCGTTGCGCTGCTTCTTGCGTCGCTCGATCGTCTCGGTCAAGCGCGTCAGACCTTCGGCGTCGAATGCATTGCTTGGGTTGAAGTATTCCATCGCGGTCTGGTCGAGCTGCGTCAGAGATGCGGCTTCAAGTTCGAGGCCGTTCTTCAGCAGATCTTCGGCGACCACCTGGCGCACGCGCTTGACATAGTCACCGCGCCGCTCGTGCAATTCTTCCATCGTCATCTCGGCGGCTGCAGTGCGCAACGCGTCGACGAACTTGCCTTCGAGCAACTCCTTCAGCCGCTCAGGCTCAAGGGTGCGCATGCCCAGCGTCTGCGCCGCGTCTGCCACTGCGTTCGCTTCGGCCCGCACGCGCACATAGAACTCGGAGATCACGTCGACGCGCATCCGGTCCTTGGTAATCAACGCCTTGTCGCGGCCGCGCGCGACTTCCAGCCGCAGCGTGTTCATGTTGACCAGAATCACGTCATGCATGATCGGCAGCACGAACGCGCCGCCGCCGAGCACCACCTTCTGCCCGCCGAGGCCGGTGCGCACGAACGCGCGCTCCTTCGACGAGCGCAGATATAGCCAGTGGAACAAACCCACGATCACCGCGACAACGATCGCGACAGTGATCAGGCTGAGGATGAAGATGCCGAAATCTGATCCGCTCATGGCGTACTCCCTTGCAAACTTTTGCTCTTCGAAGTTCTACTAATGGCGACGAATCGCTTCGTCTGTTGGGTCAATGCGGTTTCCGTCGGCAGGCGCTCCATGCTCGATGCGCCGTAGAAGCCGTGGCATTGCGGGCACGACTGAAGAATCGTCTGGGCATCTTCGGGCGTGGCGATCGGTCCGCCGTGGCACAGCACGATGATGTCCGGGTTGACTTCGCGCGCAGCCGCCGACCATGCATCGATGCGAGGCACGCAATTGTCGAGCGTCAATGCGGTCGACGCGCCGATCGCGCCGCCGGTCGTCAATCCAAGGTGGCACACGATGATGTCGGCGCCGGCGCGTGTCATCTCGCGCGCATCGCTCTCGGAAAATACGTACGGCGTGGTCAGCAGTTCGAGCGCGCGCGCCGCACGAATCATGTCTACTTCGAGTGCGTAGCCCATCCCGGTTTCTTCGAGGTTGGCGCGAAACGTTCCGTCGATCAGCCCTACGCTGGGGAAGTTCTGAACGCCAGAAAAGCCGAGATCGGCGAGTTGCCGTAGAAACTGCGGGAGCAGCATGAACGGATCGGTGCCGTTTACTCCGGCAAGCACCGGCGTGTGGCGCACCACGGGCAACACTTCACGCGCCATCTCGACGACGATGTCGTTGGCGTTGCCATACGCGAGCAGCTCGGCGAGCGAACCGCGGCCCGCCATTCGATAGCGGCCCGAGTTGTAGATCACGATCAAATCGATGCCGCCGGCTTCCTCGCACTTGGCCGAGAGCCCCGTGCCCGCGCCGCCGCCGACGATCGGCTCGCCGCGCGCGATCTTGTCGCATAGGCGTTTGATTATTTCTTTGCGGGCAATACGAGGCATGGTGTCGTTCTTCGTTCTAGTTCAGTGAGCCGCGGTGCGCGTGACGGCAGCGCCCTCGGCGCATACCTCATGAAATTGCTTGACAAGCAAATCTGCAAACGCCGGGTCGTTCAGGTGCAATGGGCTGCGGATTAGCGTGCGGCGCGGGCTACGCCGGAAATTCGATTCGATCGCGGTGAACAACGCCTTGTCTGCCACCGGGTCCCAAAACGTCTTACCCGGCGCATCGAGCGAAGACACGCCGCCTTCGGGAATGATGAAGCGCACCGGGCCTTCCATGCGATTCAGTTTGGCGGCAATGAACTCACCTATTGCCTTACATTCGTCGGGGGTGGTGCGCATCAACGTGACGTTCGCGTTGTGCTTCACCAGATTGCGGTCCTTGAACTTCGGCGGCACAGTCTCGAACGCCCAGAAGTTCGCCATATCGAGCGCGCCGCAAGAACCGACGTACGGAATCGGGCGCCGCGCAAATGCATCGAATCGCTCCGGGCCCGCGCTGAGTACGCCGCCGACGATCTCGTCGCACACTTCGGTCGTCGAGATGTCAAGTACGCCAGCGAGCAGCCCTGAGTCGACGAGCTTTTCCATCGACTGACCTCCGGTCCCTGTCGCGTGGAACACCAGGCAATCAAACTCTTCCTGCAACTGCTTGGTCACCGCTTGCACGCACGTGGTAGTGACGCCGAACATCGTGAGGCCGATCGCCGGCTTGGTCTCGGACGTCGCTGTGCGCGTGTACGCGATCATCCCGGCCAGCGCATGCGCAGCGTTTGCCAACACCTTTTCGCTGATGCGATTGATGCCCGACACGTCGGTCACCGAATACATCATGCAGATGTCGCTCGG
>JACCZX010000161.1 GCA_013695705.1 Burkholderiaceae bacterium
GCAATATGCGTTCGCATTTGAAAGCGCGGCGCCGTCGCCGCTATCTCGGGGGCGGCGCCGTTGACGACGATGGCGTCGACGCGATCGAGCCGGGCGCGCGGCTCGCGCAACGGTCCCGCGGGCAACAGCCAGCCGTTGCCCAGCCCGCGCTCACTAAGCAAAGCGATCTCCATGTCGCGCGCCATCTGCAAATGTTGCAAGCCGTCGTCCGCGATGATGACGTCGCATTCAGGGTGCGCGTCACGCAGCAGCTGCGCCGCGAGCGCGCGTCGTTTTGCGATTGCCACGGGCGCGGTGGTGGCCCGGACCATTAGCAGCGGTTCATCGCCGACGTGTCGGGCGTCGTCATTCGGTTGCACCAGGCGTGGAGCCGAATCCAGCGCGCCGTAACCGCGCGAGACGATTCCCGGATGCCAGCCACGTCGGCCAAGTGCGCGCGCCAGCTCGACCGTTAATGGCGTTTTGCCAGTGCCGCCGACATAGAGGTTGCCAATGACGATCACCGGGACATCGAGCTGAGTCTGGCGAAAAATGCCCGACGCGTAGAGCGCGCCGCGGCAGCGGTAGGCCGCGAAAAAAAGCAGGGCCAGCGGCGTCAGCAGCCACGCGATCCAGCCACGTCGCTGCCATATCTTGGTCAGCGCGAGTTGCAGCCGGGTGCGCCACGACACTCCGATTACTTGCCGCCGTCGGTTCGTTGCGTGGCAAAACTAATTCGTACGATGCCTGCCAGGCGCGCGGCCTCCATCACGCCAATGACGGCCTGATGCGGTGCCTGCGCGTCGGCGTTGATGATCAGTACGGCTGTATCGGACCCCTTGCTCGCGGTGCGCAACGTTTCTGCAAACGATTTAACGTCGTTGGTGGCGAGCAACTGGCGTTCGATGGCATAGCGGCCGTCGGCGGTTACCGCGACGTTTATCTCGTTCGGCTGCACCATAGGCTGTGCCGCGTTGGCCGACGGCAACGTGATCTGCAATTCTGCAAAGCGCGAATAACTGGTGCTGACGGCAAGGAAGATCAGCACGATCAACAGTACGTCGATCAGCGGAATCAAATTTAATTCGGGCTCTTCATCGAACGCGCGGCGAAATCGCATCAACGCTCCACTTTCGCCGCGGCGAAGACGGTTTCGAGCAGCCGCTCCGCCTGTTCTTCCATGTCGACCAGGTAGTCATCGACCAGCCGCCTGAAGTAGCGATAAGCCAGCACGGCCGGCACCGCGACAATGATACCGAGCGCGGTGCTGTACAAAGCAACAGAGATGCCGCGCGCCAGGTCCTGCGGATTCGATCCGGCTTGCTGCGAAGCGAAAATCGCAATCATGCCGACCACGGTGCCCAACAAGCCCAGCAACGGGGCGATCGAGCCGATCGAGCCGAGCAGCGTCAGATTTTTGGTGAGCCGATTGGCCACCACTGCGCCCGCCGCCTCGACCTGCTGCATTGCGCCTTCGCGGCTGGCGCGCTCGTTGCGCAGCCCGGCGGCCAATACCCTGCCGAGCGGCGAGTTGGCTTCGAGCTTCGCGACAACCTCGGGCGTGATCTGACGTTTTTTCCAGATGCCAAGCACATCCGTTAGCAGCGTTGCCGGCACGACCTTCTTTCGCTGCAGAGCAATCGCTCGCTCGATGATCAGCGCCAGTGCAAGAATCGACGCAAGAATAAGAGGCCATATGGGCCAGCCGAGCTCAGCGATGATGGCAAACAACGGATTTCCTTTGGGGGATGAGCATTGGCGCGAGCGCGCACTGTAGTGATGCAGCGCAAGTGCGGCAAGTTTCCACAATTGCTGTGGACAAGTATGTGCAGAAGTACCGGCATAAAGCCCTAAGCCATTGTTGCACTTTAGTTTCTGGAGCTTGCACAGCGCTTAGGCAATGTTTGAAAGCTTATGATTTTCAATACGTTAACCCAAGCATGCTTGCAACCAGCCTCACGCATCGGCGCGATCGGCAAAATGCCTTGATCTGTGGACAGGTTCACCTTGGAAACCCGCATGGCGCTTGACTTCGAAGATTCAAATCCAGCAACGGGGCGGTCTGCACTGACGGTTTCCGCGCTGAACCGCGCGGTTTCGAGCTTGCTGCAGCGAAGCTTCCCATTGGTGCGGGTTCGCGGCGAAATTGCCAACATGGCGCGCGCTGCCAGCGGGCATTGCTACTTCGCACTCAAGGACAGCGGAGCGCAGGCGCGATGCGTGATGTTTCGCGCACGCAACCAGTTGCTCGACTGGATTCCTCGCGACGGCGACGAAGTGGAAGTCACCGCGATCGTGTCGCTGTATGAAGCGCGCGGTGAGTTTCAACTTAGCATCGAATACATGCGGCGCGCGGGTCAGGGGCGGCTGTTCGAAGAGTATTTGAAGCTCAAGGCGCGGCTCGCCGGCGAAGGACTGTTCGATGCAGCGCGTAAACGGATGTTGCCTCGAATACCGCGCCGGGTCGCGGTTGTCACGTCGCTGCACGCCGCGGCATTGTGCGATGTAGTCACGACGCTGTGCCGACGTGCGCCCTATGCGGGCGTAATCATTTTCCCGGCGCCCGTGCAGGGCGCAGGAGCAGGTGCGCAACTCGCCAGAGCGCTCGAGCGCGTGTCGCAACGCGCGGTCAAAGATGCGATCGACGTCGTCCTGCTGGTGCGTGGCGGCGGTTCGATTGAAGATCTATGGGCTTTTAATGAGGAAGTTCTTGCGCGTGCAATTGTTTCCTGCCCAGTCCCGGTGGTGGTCGGTGTTGGGCACGAAAGCGACGTAACGATTGCTGACTTTGTCGCTGATCTGCGCGCTCCTACGCCGACGGCGGCGGCCGAGATGGCAGCACCCGCCGCCGTCGATCTGCTGGCAGAAATCCAGCGCCGCATTGTGCAGCTGCAGCGCATGCATGCACAGCGCGTGGCGGTGGCTGCACAAAGGCTGGATTACGCCCAGCGCGCGCTGATGACACCGCGCATGCCGCTGTTGGCGCTCGATGGCCGTGTCGTCACACTGCAATCGCGGGCCACTGCGGCAGCACTGCGTGCGTTCGAGGTGCGGCATAACGCGCTCGCAACTCGCCGCGAGCGGCTGCTAAGGTGGCGTCCGACGCGCGTAGTGCCGCGGCCCGGCGAGCAGTTGGCAACGCTTGCGCAATTCACGGCGCGGCGCCTGAATTCATACTCGATGCAGCTGACGTCGCTGGCAGCGCGGTTGCACGCGATTGATCCCCACACGGTGCTGGCGCGCGGATACTCGATCACGCTCGCGGAGGACGGGCACGCGGTGACCGATGCGCAGACGCTGCAAAGCGGCGACAAATTGCGGCTCGTGTTTGCGCGCGGCCAAGTTGAAGCACAAGTCAAAGCGGTGCACCCCAGCAATGAGCACGATGTCGTCAAGCGATAGAATCCCGCAATCCACATAAGAGGCTCACATGGAACACACTCTGCCCGCACTGCCGTATCCGAAGGATGCTTTAGAGCCTCACATGTCGAAGGAAACCTTTGAGTATCACTACGGCAAGCATCACCAGGCCTATGTCACCAACTTGAACAACCTGATCAAGGGAACAGAGTTCGAAAACATGGCGCTTGAGGACATCATTCGCAAGTCATCGGGCGGCGTGTTCAATAATTCGGCGCAAGTCTGGAATCACACATTCTTTTGGAGCTGCATGAAGCCCAAGGGTGGTGCCGAGCCCACCGGTGCGCTGGCGGATGCAATCGCAAAGAAGTGGGGATCATTTGCGGCGTTCAAGGAAGCGTTTTCCAAAAGCGCCGTTGGAAACTTCGGTTCAGGATGGACCTGGCTCGTGCAGAAAAGCGGCGGCGCGGTGGACATCATCAACACCAGCAACGCCGGCACACCCATGACGACCGGTGACAAGGCACTTCTGACGCTTGACGTCTGGGAGCACGCTTACTACATCGACCACCGCAACGCACGTCCCAAGTTCATCGAAACGTTTTTCGGCAATCTTGTCAACTGGGATTTTGCTTCGAAGAACTTTCAGTAGACGCGTTGTTATTGACGCGATGCTGCCGGCAGGCCGGTTATTTTCTTGCCGGCCGTCACGCCACGCTTAGCAAACCAGCCCTGATCCATCTCGAGCGCGTAGCGCACCGGGCGCTGCGGGCAGGTCGATGCGTCACTCTTCGGCGCCATGTCTGCAATGTTCACAATCGTGCCGTCGTCATCGACGAACGCAATCGACAACGGCAGCAGCGTATTGCGCATCCAGAAGCAATGCTGCGATTTGTCTTGGAACACGAAGACCATGCCGTGGTTGGGCGCCAGGCGCTCGCGCATCATCAGCCCGACCATGCGAGATTGCGGCGTCGCCGCGACTTCGGCTGTGATCACGTGGATGCCCGTGTGAAGTTTGGTTGTGCTCAGCTCCGGTTGCGGCGCTTGCTGTGCGAGCAGCGCCGCCGGCGCAAGAAGAACACACACAATTAACGCGAGAAATTGTTTGATCATGCTCATGGACGATACGGCGACATTCGATGTTAGCGGGGCAAGTTAGTCGGCGAAAAAAAGGCAGGGTCACCCCTGCCTTCTGTTTGCTTCTAGGCCTAGGTTACGGCTTTTTGTCGGCCTTTTTCAGGTCCGCTTTAACCGCATCGGCCTTGGCTTCGGTTTTAACGTCGGCTTTCACAGCGCTTTTGGCCATACCGTTGGTGGTTTTGGCCGCTTTGGGTGTTTTCGGCGTCTTGACCATCGCATCTTTCTCTGTTTTCACAGTAGCGTTGGTCGCGGCTTTGTCGCTCTTGACCTCTGCTTTGGTAGCGGTACTGGTCGATACCGACGGTTTTACTTCAACTGGCGGCGTCGTCACACGCGGCGTTTGCACCGGCGGAACTGTCGTCTGCGCGAGCGTGATGCTCGCAAAAGTTGCCCCGATCAGCAAAGCGATCGATTTTTTCATCGTTACTCCCTTAGAGTTTATGTTGACCGCATCGGTCAGCTACGAAAACGCGGTCCAGTGAACCACCGTTGACACGAGCCCGACCGTGCATCTGCGCGTGGGTAAACTCGTAGTAAATAAACGCACTGGAGACACAATGGTTCAACACATCAAGGTCCCCGCCACAGGGCAGAAGATCACCGTCAACAAGAACTTCACGCTCAATGTTCCGGATCAGCCGATCCTGCCGTATATCGAAGGCGATGGCACGGGAGTCGACATCACGCCAGTGATGATCAAGGTGGTCGACGCGGCGGTAACTAAGGCATTCGGTGGCAGCAAGAAGATCATCTGGATGGAGGTTTTCGCCGGCGAAAAATCCACACGTGTCTACGGCCCCGACGTTTGGCTGCCCGAAGAAACTCTGGAAGTGTTGCGCGAGTATGTGGTGTCAATCAAAGGCCCACTGACAACGCCAGTTGGCGGCGGTATTCGTTCGATCAACGTCGCGCTGCGACAGGAGCTCGATCTGTACGTCTGCCTGCGCCCGGTGCGTTACTTCAAGGGTGTGCCGAGCCCGGTCAAGGAGCCGGAAAAAACCGACATGGTGATTTTCCGCGAGAACTCGGAAGACATTTATGCCGGCATCGAATACGAAGCGGGGAGTGAGAAGGTCAAGAAATTGATTGCGTTTCTGCAGGGCGAAATGGGCGTCAAGAAGATCCGCTTTCCGGACACCTCCGGCATCGGCATCAAGCCCGTTTCGAGTGAAGGTACCGAGCGGTTGGTGCGGCGGGCGTTCCAGTACGCAATCGACAACAAGCGTAAGAGTGTGACGCTGGTGCACAAGGGCAACATCATGAAGTACACCGAGGGCGCTTTTGCCAAATGGGGCTACGCGCTGGCGCAAAAGGAGTTCGGTGCTGAATTGCTCGACGGCGGGCCGTGGATGAAAATCAAAGCGCCACACGCCGACATCGTCGTCAAGGATGTGATTGCCGATGCTTTTTTACAACAGATATTGCTTCGCCCGGCCGAGTACGACGTGATAGCAACGATGAATTTAAATGGCGATTACATCTCGGACGCGCTGGCGGCGCAGGTGGGCGGCATCGGCATCGCCCCCGGCGCCAACATGTCGGACACGGTGGCGGTATTTGAAGCCACGCACGGCACTGCACCAAAGTACGCAGGCAAGGATTACGTAAATCCGGGTTCGGAGATTCTGTCTGCCGAAATGATGTTGCGTCACATGGGCTGGAATGCTGCCGCCGACCTGATCATCAGCTCGATGGAAAAAGCTATCTTGAGCAAGCAGGTGACGTACGACTTCGCGCGGCTGATGCCGGGCGCAAAGCAGGTCAGTTGCTCAGGCTTCGGTGACGTGATGATTGCAAATATGTAGCCCTCACACGGGCCGTTTTACCCGCGCAGAAACGCAAACCCCGCAGCCGCGGGGTTTGTGCAACAAGCGGCGGTCAGCCGCCGGTAATGTTCGAAGCTTGCTTGCCTTTTGGGCCTTGCACGACTTCAAAATTCACCTTTTGGCCTTCCTTCAAAGTCTTGAAGCCGTTCATATTGATGGCGGAGAAGTGAGCAAACAAATCTTCACCTCCATCGTCCGGTGTAATAAATCCGAAGCCTTTGGCATCGTTGAACCACTTAACCGTTCCAGTCGACATTCCCTCACCCCTCCACGACAAAGCCAAGACGAGCCGCATTGTGCTTGCGCTGACCCACGGTTCGCCCACCCACACCTTCACCGAACGATTTCGTTGGTGCCGCTGCCCGCAGCCGCCGAGGCCTTGTGCAGACGCCGCGATTGTTCGAGCAATTTTGGCGGCGGTCAATAGCGCCGAGCGCGACATTTGACTGATAACTAACGATGCGGATCGAAAGTTTTACGGCAACCTGTCATCGCGGGGCGAGTCGAAAGGGTTAAAGCAGTTGTGAAAAGCCGTCGTGCAGCGCAAAAAGTTGGGGTGAGGTGGTAGTTGCGGCGGTAATCAAAATGAATGATGCAGAGTCGACCGCGTCGGTTCGACCGCGTGTGTTTTCCCTCGGTAATTCGAGGTTTGTACACGGTTGAATAAGCAGGATGCGTACCGATTTACCGTATGATTGGTACGCTATTTGTACTCCATGTTGGATGGTCGATCTGCATAGAATGCGGCCAGATGAGTGAGCGGTTGGGTGACGGCACCGTCGTCGAGAAGAAATCTTCTCGCGTCAAGCCACCGCCCATTTATCAAGTGGTTCTGCTCAACGACGACTACACACCGATGGAATTTGTGGTCGGGGTTCTGCAGAAGTTCTTCGGCAAGGGGAGAGAGCAAGCAACTCAGATCATGCTGAAGGTTCATCACGAAGGGCGCGGCGTCTGCGGCGTGTACCCACGCGACATAGCAGCGAGCAAGGTAGAGCAAGTCGGTAGTTATTCACGCCAGCATCAGCATCCGCTGCAGTGCGTGATGGAGGAAGCATGATCGCCCAGGAACTCGAAGTCAGTCTGCACATGGCCTTCGTTGAGGCCCGTCAGGCGCGACACGAATTCATTACCGTTGAACACCTGTTACTGGCACTGCTCGACAATCCGTCAGCGGCCGAAGTGTTGCGCGCGTGTGCGTGCAACATCGATGATCTGCGCAAAAACCTGCAGAACTTCATCGCCGACAACACCCCCATATTGCCGCCGAATTCGGAAGCCGACACACAACCGACACTCGGTTTTCAGCGTGTGATCCAGCGTGCGATCATGCACGTGCAGAGCACCAGTAATGGCAAGAAAGAAGTCACCGGCGCCAATGTGCTGGTCGCGATTTTCGGCGAGAAAGATTCGCACGCCGTTTACTACTTGCATCAGCAGGGCGTGACGCGCCTCGACGTTGTGAACTTCATTTCGCACGGGATCACCAAAGCGGGGCAGGGCGAAGAAAAAGCCAAGCCCGGCGCCGACGAGCCCACCGAGGGCGAGGGCAAAGACCAGCCGTCTGCGCTCGAGCAATACACGCAAAACCTCAACGCGCTCGCCAAGGAAGGCAAGATCGATCCACTGATCGGGCGCGAGCCTGAGGTAGAGCGCGTGATTCAGATTTTGTGCCGCCGCAGGAAAAATAATCCGTTGCTGGTCGGTGAGGCGGGAGTCGGCAAAACGGCCATCGCCGAAGGTCTGGCATGGCGCATTTTTAAAGGCGACGTGCCGGAGATTTTGGACAAGTCGAGCGTTTATTCGCTCGACATGGGTGCGCTTCTGGCCGGCACCAAGTACCGCGGCGACTTCGAGCAGCGGCTCAAAGCGGTGTTGAAACAGTTAAAGGCCAACGCGCACGCTATCTTGTTTATCGATGAAATTCATACTTTGATTGGTGCGGGCTCGGCTTCGGGCGGAACGCTCGATGCGTCGAATCTATTGAAGCCTGCGCTTGCCAGCGGTCAGTTGAAATGCATCGGTGCCACCACATACAACGAGTACCGCGGCATCTTTGAAAAAGATCACGCTTTGTCGCGGCGCTTTCAGAAGATCGACGTCAACGAGCCGACGGTGCAGCAGACGATCGAAATCCTGAAAGGGCTGAAGTCGCGCTTTGAAGAGCACCATGGCGTCAAATACACGGCGAGCGCGATCGCAGCAGCCGCAGAGCTGTCGGCCAAATTCATCAACGATCGTCATTTGCCTGACAAGGCCATCGACGTCATCGATGAAGCGGGCGCTGCGCAGCGCATTCTGCCGAAGTCACGCCAGAAGAAAACCATCGGCAAGGCCGAAGTCGAAGAGATCATCGCCAAGATTGCGCGCATCCCGCCGCAGTCGGTTTCGACCGATGATCGCGCGCAGCTCAAAAACCTCGATCGCAATTTGAGAAACGTGGTGTTCGGTCAGGATCCCGCGATCGAAGCGCTGTCTGCTGCGATCAAGATGGCGCGCTCTGGTCTCGGCAAGCCAGACAAGCCGATTGGCTCGTTCCTTTTTTCCGGGCCGACAGGAGTTGGCAAGACCGAAGTGGCCAAGCAGCTCGCGTTTACTTTGGGCATTGAGCTGATTCGCTTCGATATGTCGGAATACATGGAGCGCCACGCGGTGAGCCGTTTAATCGGTGCGCCACCGGGCTACGTCGGCTTCGATCAAGGCGGGCTGCTGACCGAGGCCATCGCTAAGAAGCCTCACGCCGTGCTGCTGCTCGATGAGATCGAGAAGGCGCATCCCGACATCTTCAATATTCTTTTGCAGGTCATGGACCACGGCACGCTGACTGACAACAACGGTCGCAAGGCTGACTTCCGCAACGTGATCATCATCATGACGACCAATGCCGGCGCCGAGATGCTGCAGCGGGCGTCGATCGGTTTTTCGAACGCACGCGAATCCGGCGACGAGATGGCGGATATCAAGCGCATGTTCACGCCGGAATTTCGTAACCGGTTGGACGCGATCATTTCGTTCAAGCAACTGGACGAGGAAATAATCCTGCGCGTAGTCGACAAGTTCCTGATGCAACTCGAGGACCAGTTGCATGAGAAGAAGGTCGACATCGTGTTCTCAGACGCCTTGCGCAAGCATTTGGCGAAAAAGGGCTTTGACCCCGTGATGGGGGCGCGGCCCATGGCACGTTTGATTCAGGACACGATCCGGCGCGCACTGGCCGACGAGTTGCTGTTCGGCAAGTTGTTGACCGGCGGTCGAGTCGACATTGACGTTGACGATAAGGGCGAGGTCAAGCTTGATTTTCCGCCCAACGACAGCGGAGACGCCCCGCAGCGCGAGCAGGGCGAGCCGGTTCTGTCGGAATAGCAATAAGCGTAACGACAAGCGGAATAAGCTGAGCGAGGACTTTGTAGCTGCCGGTTGACGCCGCGTTGAGATTGTCTCCACAATAGCCCGCTGTCGCGGGCTTTTCTTTTAGGGAGACAAATGACAACGACAAGACTCCTGGCGTGCGCCCTCGCACTGCCGTTTTCACTCGGCATAGCGCACGCTCAGCAGACGGGCGAGGCCGATGTTCGGTCGGCCCGCGTCCTCGCATCGAATTGCGCCAGCTGTCATGGCACATTGGGCAATGCGCAGGGTGCGATGCCGAGCCTGGCCGGCCAACAAAAAACATACATCGTCGAGCAGATGCGTGCGTTCCGCGACGGCAAGCGGCCAGCCACGATCATGCATCAGCTCGCCAAGGGCTACACCGATCAGCAGATCGAGCTGATCGCCGATTTCTTTTCACGGCAAAAGCCGGCGCGCTAGGAGACACCATGAGCATTCAAGAGATCACGCGCCGCGATGTGTTGAAAGCGCTGTCCGCCGGCGTGGCCGTATCGAGCCTGTCGGCGTGCGCCACGATGCAGCAAAAAACGGTGGGCCGAGTGGTCGTCGTCGGCGCAGGCTATGGCGGCGCAACGGCAGCCAAGTATTTGCGCCTGTGGTCGGACGGCGCGGTCGATGTCACCTTGGTTGAGCCGAACGAAGCTTTCATCTCGTGCCCGATGTCGAACCTGGTGCTCGGCGGCAGCAAGACACTCGCCGACGTGACGGTGGGCTACGCCGGGCTCGACAAGTACGGCGTCAAGCGCGTGCGTGACACGGCCAGTGCGATCGACGTTGAAAAGAAACAGGTGCGCCTGGCTTCCGGCGCCACCCTGCCGTACGACCGTCTGGTCGTATCGCCGGGGGTCGAGTTCATGTACGACCGGTTGCAGGGCTGGGCTGCGGCGGGCGAAGCATCGGTACTGCACGCCTGGAAAGCCGGGCCGCAGACGGTGGCTCTGCGCCGGCAGTTGACCGAGATGAAAGACGGCGGCGTGGTCGTGATGAGCATTCCGCTGGCGCCGTATCGGTGCCCGCCGGGACCGTATGAACGCGCGTGCCAGATCTCGTGGTACCTGAAACAAGCGAAACCGAAAAGCAAGTTGATCGTGCTCGACGCCAATCCGGACTACGTTTCCAAGAAGCCACTGT
>JACCZX010000179.1 GCA_013695705.1 Burkholderiaceae bacterium
GTTTACGGCACCCAGACCTTGGCCGACATTGAGGCCGAACTGGCGCCGATTGCGCAGCGGCATCAAGCGAAACTCACTTTTTTCCAGACTAATCATGAGGGAGTGCTGATCGATCGCATCCATCAGGCCCGCGTCGACGGCACCGAGTTCATCATCATCAACGCCGGCGCGTTTACTCACACCAGCATCGCGCTCCGGGATGCGCTGGCGGCCGTGTCGATTCGGTTCATCGAAGTGCATTTGTCCAACACCCAGCGGCGTGAAAGTTTCCGGCACCGCTCGTATCTCGCTGACCTTGCAGTCGGGACGATCCTCGGTTTGGGCACCGCAGGCTATAGATTTGCGCTCGATTTTGCGCTGGGCGAGCACAGCGCCGGCTGATCCGGGCGCGCGCTGATTGCGCAAATCGAATCAATATAAGAATCAGGAGATCCGATGGATCTACGCAAGCTGAAAACACTGATCGACCTGGTGGCTGATTCCGGCATCGCCGAGCTCGAAGTCACCGAGGGCGAAGATCGCGTTCGCATCGCGAAATTCAGCCCGGCGCCCGCTGCGCCGACGTCCGCCACAACAATGATTGCTACTCCATCGCTGGCCGTACCGGCCGCCAATGGATCCTCAGTGACGGCAGCAGAGGTCGAGCCGGAAGGTCATGCTGTGAAGTCGCCGATGGTCGGCACGTTTTATCGTTCGGCCAGCCCCGGGGCGGCATCATTCATCGAGCTGGGGCAAGCGGTGAAACCGGGCGACACGCTATGCATTATCGAAGCGATGAAACTGTTGAACGAGATCGAAGCCGAGGTTGGCGGCATCGTCAAACAGATTTTGGTGGAAAACGGGCAACCGGTCGAGTACGGCCAGCCGTTGTTCATCATTGAATAAAGCGTCGAGCCAAAAGCGTTCCGCGAGTATTGAAGCGGCGCAAAAAGCATGTTCAAAAAAATCCTGATCGCTAACCGCGGCGAGATCGCGCTTCGAATTCAGCGCGCCTGTCGTGAAATGGGGATCAGCACGGTGGTGGTGCATTCCGAAGCGGACACTGACGCGAAGTACGTCAAGCTCGCCGATGAATCGGTATGTATCGGACCGGCGCCGTCAAAAGACAGCTATCTAAACATACCGGCGATCATCAGCGCGGCGGAAGTGACCGACGCAGAGGCGATTCACCCCGGCTACGGATTCTTGTCGGAAAACGCAGACTTCGCCGAGCGCGTTGAGAAAAGCGGCTTCTGTTTCATAGGCCCGCGACCAGAGTCGATTCGCGCCATGGGGGACAAGATTTCAGCCAAGCAGGCAATGGTGGCGGCTGGCGTGCCGATCGTGCCGGGCTCCAACGGCGCGCTAGCAGAAGAGCCGCGTGAGATTGTCAAGATTGCGCGCGCCATCGGCTATCCAGTCATCATCAAGGCCTCGGGCGGCGGTGGCGGACGCGGCATGCGCGTGGTGCACACCGAAGCCGCACTGATCAACGCAGTCAACATGACCCGGCAGGAGGCGAACGCCGCCTTCGGCAATCCCTCCGTCTACATGGAAAAATTTCTGGAGAACCCGCGGCACATCGAGTTTCAGGTTCTCGCAGATCAGCATCGCAACGTGGTGTGCCTAGGCGAACGCGATTGCTCGATGCAGCGCCGTCATCAGAAGGTGATCGAGGAGGCGCCGGCGCCGGGAATCCATCGCCGCGTGATCGACAAGATGGGCGACAAGGTCGTAGAAGCGTGCAAGAAGATCAATTACCGCGGTGCGGGGACTTTCGAATTTCTGTTTGAGGGCGGCGAGTTCTATTTCATAGAGATGAATACACGCGTTCAGGTCGAGCATCCCGTGACCGAGATGGTGACCGGCATCGACATCGTTCAGCAGCAGATTCGCGCTGCTGCGGGTGAGAAGTTGCGAATGCGCCAGCGCGATATCGTGCAAAAAGGTCACGCCATTGAGTGCCGCATCAACGCCGAGGATCCCGAGCGCTTTACGCCCTCACCAGGGCGAATTACCGGCTGGCACCCGCCCGGCGGACCCGGCGTGCGCGTCGACTCTCATGCATACACCGGCTACTTCGTCCCGCCCAACTACGATTCAATGATCGGCAAAGTGATCTGTTATGGCGACACGCGTAATCAGGCATTGGCGCGCATGCGCATCGCGATGTCCGAAATGGTTGTCGAGGGCATAAAAACCAATATTCCGCTGCATCGCGAGTTGCTTATCGATGAGAAGTTCGTGCTGGGAGGCACCAGCATCCACTATCTGGAAAAACGGCTGGCAGCGCGTCACGGCGCATAGATAAACCGTAATCGTGCTGGTCGAAATTACTCTGCGCGCCGACGGTCCCTTCGCAGAAACGCTGGCCGATGCATTGATCGAAGCGGGCGCTTCATCGGTGTCGATCGAAGATGCATTCGCCGACAGCGATGACGAAATGCCCCTTTATGGCGAGCCGGGATTTGAGCCCGAGAACCAGGCGTGGTTACGCAGCCGGTTGCGCGTGCTGGCAGAACCTGATCGCGCCGACGCCATCATTTCGGCCGCAGGGGCGACGACCAACCGCGCCTTCGTCGTCGAGCGCCGCGTCGCGGTTGACGACACCGATTGGGTGCGCGCAACACAGTCGCAATTCACGCCGACGCGTATCAGCGACCGACTCTGGATCGTCCCAACCTGGCATTGCCCGCCCGATGCAAAGGCGATCGCCGTGCGGCTCGACCCGGGGGTTGCATTTGGCACGGGCACACATCCGACGACCCGCCTGTGTCTCAGCTGGCTCGATCAAAACCTGCGCTCTGGCGCAACCGTGCTCGACTACGGATGCGGCTCCGGCATCCTCGCTATCACTGCTGCCAAGCTCGGTGCCGGTATCGTTGTCGGCACCGATATCGACCCGCAAGCGTTGGCGGCTGCACGTCATAACACCGAGGCAAACGAAGTGGCCGCCAGCTACACTGATCCGCACGGACTAGGGCAAAGTGCAACCACCTTCGACATCGTGCTTGCCAACATTCTTTCGAATCCGCTAAAGCTGCTCGCTCCTGCATTGCTCGCCCGCGTTGCACGTGCCGGCTCGCTGATACTGTCTGGAATTCTCGAACGGCAGGCAGCCGACGTCATCGCCAGCTACCGCAGAGTCGATGCCTCGTTGCCACTAAGCGTTTGGGACAGGGTTGATGGCTGGGTTTGTCTGGCCGGAACGCGCGATAGCAACGGCACACTGGCCGCTTGATCAATGGCCCTTGCCACCAAGTGTCTACAGTGCGGCGCGTTGTTTCGCGTCGTTGCGGATCAGCTGAAGCTGCGTGGAGGACTGGTGCGCTGCGGTCAGTGTCGGGCAGTGTTCGATGCCATCGGCAGCCTCACGTACGTCGATGATTCCGCGCTGGAGCAAACTCGCATCGCAACCGCCCCGACGCAACCGATGGGGCCACCGGTGCCGGTCCCCATCGTGCCACCGCTGCCGAGCGCGCCGCCGCGCACTCCGAAAATCGAGCGACCTTCGTCAGCACAACGTGGGCCACGCACACGCCCTGCGCCTGCCACCGACGCCCTGAGCAAGCAGCTCGGCCCCGCGACCACACTGCGCATCGCGCCGATTGCGCCCGCAACACTGGCCAACGCGTCGTCGCGCCGTTCGGCGCCACTGCCTGCGATGCCACCCAAACGGAAAACGCGCACTGAAGACGATCCGACGCGACTGGCGCGGGCGAAGCGTGAGCGCGAGATGCAGGAACAGGCCCAATCCGAAACCGGCGTTCCGACGCTGATTATGCGTGGCGGCCGTGAGCACGTGGACGCCGGATCGATCGTCGATGGCATCGAAGTAATCGAGCTGGCGGCGTTGCCCACAGCGACCGAGGTCAAGCCATCGAGGACAACGCGCGCGCCCGCGGCCGATGATGAGCCCGAATTCATTCGCAATGAAGGCGGGCCCGAACGGCGCGGATTTTCAATCTTGTTTACCGGCGGCACGTTTTTGCTGGCAGCACTCATCGCGGCGCAGCTCGCAGTCATCTTTCGTGCGGAATTGTTGGCACGAGCGCCGCAGGCACGCGATGCGCTGCTGCAGTTATGCGGCGTATTTGGATGCACGGTGGGCTGGCCGACCCAGGTCGATCAACTCGCCGTGATGGGCAGCGAGCTGCAGACGATCCCTGGCACTGACGTGCTGGAGCTGACTGCGGTAATTCGCAACCGGGCCACGTTCCGCCAGGCGCTTCCCTCGCTCGAGGTCACGCTGACCGATTCACGCAATCGCCCAATTGCCCGCAAGGTTTTTTCACCCGCCGATTACCTTGCTGCTGCGGGCGAACCGTCGTCCCGCATCGAGGACGGCTTTGCCAGTGGCGGCGACTACACGATCCGGCTTTTCTTCGAAGCGCGCGGAGTACAGGCCGCTGGTTTCCTCGTCTACCCGTTCTTCATCTAGTCGCCTCCACAGAACTATCCGTCGAGACCTCGTGAGCACATTGATCTGCGGTTCGATCGCGTACGACTCGATCATGGTTTTTCCTGGCCGCTTTGCCGACCATATCCTGCCGCATCAAGTTCACATTCTCAACGTCGCCTTTCTGGTGCCGGAGTTGCGGCGCGAGTTTGGCGGTTGCGCCGGCAACATTGCCTACAACGGCCGGCTGCTCGGCGCCAACATGCTGCCGATGGCCTCGGTTGGAAAGGATTCTCAACCTTATCTTGACCGGCTCGATCGGTTACACATCAGCCGCCGGTTTGTACGGCACAGCGAAGCCAGTTACACCGCGCAGGCGTTCATCACGACCGATGCGGACAACAATCAGATCACCGCATTCCATCCGGGCGCCATGTCCGAATCGCACCTGAATCGAATTCCCGATGATGGATCGATCGCGCTCGGCATCATCGCGCCGGACGGCCGCGACGGCATGCTGCAACACGCCGAGCAGTTTGCCGCCCGCGGGATCCCGTTCGTGTTTGATCCGGGTCAGGGGCTGCCGATGTTTTCCGGCGCCGAGCTCAACGCGTTCATCGAGCGCGCCAGTTACGTGACGGTCAACGATTACGAGGCAAAGCTGCTGACTGACCGCACGCAACTCACATTGGCCGAGTTGGCGCGCAAAGTCAAAGCGCTGGTGGTCACGTGCGGCGGCGCGGGCTCACAGGTTCATGCGGGCGGCAAGACGCTGCAGATACCGATTGCGCCGGTGCGCGAGGCGATCGATCCCACCGGCTGCGGTGATGCCTATCGGGCCGGCTTGTTAGTCGGCATCGCGCACCAGATGGATTGGGAAACCACCGGCAGGCTGGCCGCGACGATGGGCTCGATCAAGATCGAACGCTCGGGCGGACAGAATCACGAAGCCGATCGCGATTCGATATGCGAGCGGTTCAATGAAGCCTTTGGATATCGCCCATGGTGAGTCGCAGGCGGCGGCCGGATCAAATTCGCGCGACGACCATCTGCAATACGTAAACACAGAGCAGCAGGACCAGCGGCGACAAATCAAACCCGCCCACCGGCGGCACGATGCGCTGAATCGGCGCGAGCAGCGGGCGCAGCAACATGCCAAGTGCCGGCGCAAACGGCGCCTGTGGATTGACCCAACTCACGATGGCATAAATGATCGTCACCCACACGACGACGTTCAGCGCCCAAATAACGAGTTGACGCAGCGTAGACAGCAGCACGAGCTCGAACGGAAGATCGACGCCCAGCAAGAGCTGAATCAAAACAACGACCAACAGCGTTACAACAAATGCAGCCAGCAGTGTCGCCCAGTCGATCCGTCCGCGTGGGCGCAGCACTCGGTGCAATGGGCTGACCAGCCATTTGGTCAGCGCGACCACGAACTGAACGACCGGATTGCGTCCCGGCATGCCGATCGCGTGAATCCACGCACGCAGGATCAGTAACCCGACCAGCAACGATCCGAGAACATCCAGCAGAAACCGAGCGATATCAACCAAAAGCATGTCAGTCGCGGGAAATTCGCATCTAGATGATGCGTCAATTCTAAGCGGCCGCTGCGGCCCGGCGGCGGGAATAAAAAAGGGCGCTCGTTGGAGCGCCCTTGCCAAATGCAACTCGAAGAATTAAGGCCGGCCGCCCGTTGGAAACGGCCACGCCGCGGCCGGGTTCAACGCGGTTTTCGCGCCCGGCGCTGCGGCGTTAGTCGCAGCCATCGGTGTCGGCATTGCAGCGGGTCTCGCTGCAGGCGCCCTCGGCATCGACCGATCAGCAGCGGGCCTGCGAGCGGCTGACTTCTTCACAGCCTTGCGTGGCGCCACCCGCTTCTTCGCGGCCTTTTTCACCGATTTCCTAGCCGACGTCTTACCCGACCTTTTTGCCGACCTCTTCGAACCTTTCTTAGCTACTTTTTTTTTTGCAGCCCCTTTTCGAGCTGCTTTCTTGCCGCTTTTCTTGGAAGACTTCTTAGCAGTCTTCTTGGCAGCAGGTCGCCGCTTTTTGGAGGCTTTTTTGGAAGATTTTTTCGCCGATTTCTTGGCGGATTTCTTCGCGGACTTTTTGGACGATTTTTTCGTTGCCATGATGAATCTCCTTCGATGCACGTTAGTGCGGAGGTTGAGAAGGAAACCCGCTGGATCGCCGTAATGGCAGACCCGTCGGGCTATTCATCGGCGCATGCAGATGCTCTGTCGCCGCGACACCCCCAGAAATGCGTTTGTGATTCCGCAAATCCGAGAAATGCGCGGAACGGGCAGCGCACTGACCGCTGACGCTGATG